>JBFWYS010000087.1:0-10480 GCA_050186175.1 Pseudobdellovibrionaceae bacterium | reverse complement strand
CCAGAAGAGCTGACTTCTGTTATTGCGACCTCAGCTGAAGAGCCGAAGAAAACATACACGGACGCAGAAGCAGTGACTTGCTCACTCGAAAACCCAGAAGCTTGCGAGGCCTGCCAGTAAGGCTGGCCCGCGCTCACCGTCTCATCGCAACTCGTTCTCATGGAGGAACACATCATGATTTTAGATCCAGGATTCAACCTTACATTACGCCCAATGAAATACCCTGTTTTTTACGAAATGTATAAAATCGGAATTAAAAACACATGGACTGTTGACGAAGTTGATTGGTCGACAGACTTAGTAGATCTGCGTTCAAAATTATCTCCCGCAGAAAAACATTTAATTGGACGTCTAGTTGCGTTCTTTGCAACCGGCGATTCAATCGTTGGAAACAATTTGGTTCTCAATTTGTACAAACATATCAATGCACCAGAGGCCAGATTGTATCTTTCACGTCAACTCTACGAAGAAGCTTTGCACGTGCAGTTCTATCTCACATTGCTCGATACCTACATTCCAGACCCAGACGAAAGAGCTAAGGCTTTTACGGCAGTTGAGAGTATTCCGTCTATCAAACGCAAAGCGGATTTCTGTTTTAAGTGGATCGACTCAATTCAAAATTTAGATAAAATCAAAACCATTGAAGATCGCAGAAAATTCTTAATGAATTTAATTTGCTTTGCGACTTGTATCGAAGGTTTGTTCTTCTTCGCAGCGTTTGCCTATGTGTACTTCTTGAGAAGCAAAGGTTTCCTCGCAGGTCTAGCAACAGGTACAAACTGGGTTTTCCGTGATGAAAGCATGCATATGGCTTTTGCACTTGAAGTAATTCGTACGGTTCGCAAAGAAGAGCCAGAATTATTCAATGAACAAATACAGGACCTTGTTGTGCAAATGATGGAAGAAGCTGTTGAGTGCGAAATGGCTTTCGCACAAGATCTTCTTTCTGGCGGAGTTGCCGGCATGAGTCTTCAAGATATGCGACAGTACCTCGAGTTCGTCGCTGATCAACGTCTTGAAATGCTTAATATCGCTCCCCGTTTCCACGCAAAAAATCCTTTTTCGTTTATGGAACTTCAAGACATGCAGGAGCTTGCAAACTTTTTCGAAAGAAGAGTTTCAGCTTACCAAATGGGCGTTACAGGATCTGTGGCGTTCGATGAAGTATTTTGATTTCGAAAAAAACAAAATACTTTTTAAAGTCGACGTGAGTCCTAAGCTTTACCATGCGAGCATGCACAAGTCTGTCTCAAAGACAGCATTGATCAAACTGACCAGCTAACTATGGCAAAAGCCGGAAGCTGCGAGCTCGGTATCAAAGTCCCGAAACGAGACTTTTTTTGCAACTGTAAGGTTTTTACCATCGGGAAGCTTAACAGGTTTGTTATTAAAACGCGGTTAACTGACAAGTATTATTAGAATTTAACCGAAAAGAACGCATGCACCTTAAAAGACCGAGGGTTAGAAAAAAGGACGAGGAATCAAACATCAAATTTTGGTTGTTTGGTTTACTTTTTTTCGTATGCTTGATTGCAGGTATTGCTTCGAGCACCGGTCTTGCCTCGTTTGTAGGTCGAATTATTTTCTCTAAACCTCCGAATCAAGAAGAGATGCTTGAGAATCGACGTAAACTTTATTCCGATGCGGCTCAAAAATTTTTGCAAGATATGAAATATCGCTCGAACCAGGTTCGAAGTTATAACGACCGCTGCACCAGTGCGAAAAAAATTGATCGGAAAATGCAGAGTATTATTTATCGAGCGCACTTTATTCAACAAGCACTTCACTGTGTTGAGTTCAATCCCCTTTGCCACAATGCCAAAGCGCTGACTTTTATTCGCTCGGAAACGAATTCGATTCAATCACACTTCGAAGGCTGGTCAAAGAACCAGACAATCACAGCTCTAAATCCTAAGCGCAAGAAAAACAGAAAATGCAACCGCAATGCGATGAAAGCTTTTTATGAAATAGAATTCGCACTTCTTAAATTTCAGAAAACTTACAAAGCCCTTCTCGAGATGCCCTTTCCAAAGAGATATCAAACACAAGTCGCAGCGAGCACCGATCTAGAGACAAATCTAGAGACAAAAATTCTGGAACTAAACGATTTGCAATTTAAACAAGATTCTCACTAAAGCAGCGACACATGCCTAGAGCTCTATTCGCCTGTTTTTAAGATGAGCATGACGTCAAAACCGTTTCTATTTTCAGCGCGCAAGCCCTTTGTCTTGGCATTAGTTCATAAACATAATTTCCGAAAAAATTGCAATTTTCATCACAACTCCCGGCTTTACTTTGGCGATTTCGTCACCAGGCTTATATTAGAAACAACGAAGGAGGTTCGTATGCGTTCCGAAATACATTTCACTCACATGGATCGTTCTCCCGCTGTGGAAGATTATGCAACAGCCCGACTCGACTCCATCATCACTGAATTTCTTAATCGAAAGGATGCCCATTGGCAGGCATGGATGGTGGCCGAAAAATCCACGGAATCGAGAGGACCTCATGTCTTTAGATGTGAAGTGAGTGTTCGCTACGCTCCCAAAAAAGAAGTTTTTGTCAGCAAAGAAGCGACGGATATGTATGATGCCATCAACATGGCTGTCGGTAGTCTCACCGAAGTCATTCGTGAAGAGACAAAACGAGAGCAACAACGTAAGCGTAGAGCCGCTCGGCGAGAAAACGTGCGTGTTGCCGTAGCAGTTTCCTAACTACTATTCCGCACAGCCTAAAGCTCCCGCCTTCCCCGAAAGCCGGGAGCTTTTTTTGCCCAAACCTCAAGTTGCCCGACTCCTTGGTCTGTGCCACTCTATATCTGAATGACTCTCTCAAAACGAAAAGAATTTCTACTCTGGCTTCTGACTTTGATATTGATCTTTATGATTGGCCTGGGGCATGGATTCTTTCGCAAAACTCAACTCGCAGAAAACCAACCGACTATAGTTTGGGCCGTTACTGGTTACGTCATGCCTCAACCTCTTGAGGAGTATCTTGAAAATCTGTATGGAGTAAAAATTCAATTCCGTGAAATTAAGTCATTTCAGGATTTTAGGACCTTGTTTTCAACTTCTGATTTAGTCATCGCCCCTCTCCACTGGATCGAATCTCTGCAAAAAGAAAAACTTCTCCGTAAGCTCGACGACGTGATTTTAGAAAACGCGAGTCTAGCTCCAGAGTTTGCGCCTTTTACCGTTGGCGATACAACTCTTCCCCTTTTTTGGGATATTTATAAATATGTTGCCGGTGCCGGCACACAGAAACCGGATGTCCTTGCTAACTCCGATTTATTGTGGACATGGATGAATGCGAATCAATTTAAAAATTCCGCTGATTGGACTGAAGTGAATGCGTGGACTCCTCACATCAGTTCAGTCGCAGCCGCGAATTTTGAAAAGATATTGGCTCTCGAAAACTTAGAAGAAAAAGACAAAGAGAGTTATGCGTTTCTTTGGATGACCGCCGTTACTATCCCGGCCCATTCGATTTACAAATCTCTCGGTACCAAGTTGCTTTTTGAAATTTCGCGTAAAGACCTTTTGCTAGGATGGACCAGCACGCACCAAACCGGAACTTGCTTTGATCATTTAAAAGATCCCTCGATTAAAAAATTCTATCAGCCCGAGACCATTCGCGAAATCTCGTTAGCTCGACTTTTGGGAGTGCAAAAAATTCCGTCGTCTGCAGAAAGCGCGATGCTCGAGGCCTTTCGCCATTCAAGAATGGTCACAGAACCAAAATTGGAAATGAAGAAAAAGAAAAATTAAAGAGGATCTGCGCTTTGGCCACCATTGACCCAAGCGTCGTCTTTGGCCAAGACGCTATTTTGAAAAACATTGCCCGATACATCTCGCGCCGTTAACTCGACTGTGAACTTATGGTTAGAAGTGTAATCAAAAGGATCGGTGTAAGTGTTGATCAGCGCGATATCGAAAGCAAAGCGGCCTTGATCGCAAGCGCTGTCGGGCACTAGACCTTGTTCACGGATTTCATTGGAGTTTGGTTTATAGAGAATCCATTTGATGTCGCTCTTCATTCCCATCGGAAGATAACATTCGCCCCGAACCTCTAGCACAGTTGATGGAAAGACAACTGAGAGAGTATTTCCTGGATAGAGATTGAGCCACATTTCTACATTACCTGTTGATTGAGAGGTCGGATCGCCTTCTGCAGAATCCAAACAATTTGGTTCAGAGGTCGGGCATCCGTCTGCGGTGTAAGTTTCACTGCCAAACATCGTGCTCTCAGAGGGAGCTGCGCAATTTTGATAAATGGTGAGGGTCAAAAGAGAAACGACGATGAATAAAATTCGTCGTGACCAAACTTGAGGATTTAGCATAATGCCTCCACAGAATTTCTCTCCCATTCCCTTAGTGTCTTATCGGCGAACAAAATCCAGGACTTAAGTCCCATGAGTTAAATTCGTTTTAAAATGAGACAGCGCGAACTTAAAAAATTACTTGAACTCCACTTGTTTGATAGAAAACGCTGAATATCAATTACTTGATGTGAAGCAACGTAAATTTACGAAATCTTCGGTCGTGAGCACACTTTAGAGGCCGCGACTTTGGCCGATAAGACTTTAGACGAATTTCAATTTCACGTACGTGAAAGACGGAGGCTCAATGAGCAAACAACAGATTCCTAATAACGTAGTACCGATCGCATCTGCAAGATGCCAAGCAGAGGGATGCAAACACAAACCCGACAAGGCAGGTTTTTGCGGAGAGCATTATGAGTGGTTCAAAGAGGGCTTAATCACCAAAGAAGGCCAAAGGCCAAAAGACTTTGACAAAAAGTATCATGCCTTCATGGCCCGCTTGGCCGACGAAAAGAGCGCGAGCAAAAAAGCAGCCTAAACTGCTTACACCAAACCAAAAAAAACCACCAAAGACCGGGGATTACCTCCCGGTCTTTTTTTTGTGCGCCGCCCCACCAAAAGGTACGCCGTACCTTTTGGTGGGGAATTCGGGAATAGTTGGCTATTTAGTAGCAGGAGAAACTCGATATGAGATCTGTAATTGTTACTGGAGCTGGAACTGGGATCGGCGCTGCCACCGCTAAATTATTTTCGAAGAATGGTTATCATGCTTTTCTTTTAGGTCGCCGCAAAGAATACTTAGAAAATGTTGCGAAGGAATGTTCTCACTCCTCTGTTATTCCCTGCGATCTCACCAAAGCTGAGGATGTGAATAATGCTGTTTCTCAGATTTTACTGAATAAAAAACTTTCAATTGAAGTTCTTGTACAGAATGCCGGAATTTTTGAGCGCCATTCTTTTGCCGAAGGCTCTGATGAGCTTTGGCGAAACCAATTTGAAACAAATCTTTTTGGGGCCGTTCGCCTCACTCGCGCGATATGGCCTTACTTTGCTGAAAAAAGGAAGGGCTCTGTAGTGATGGTTTCTTCGACCCTTGGAATGAAACCGGCGGGAGGCATGACCGCTTATTGTGCGACAAAAGCAGCAATGATTAGCCTCACACAAAGTCTTGCGATTGAAGGAGGCCCCCTTGGAATCCGTGTTAATTGTGTCGCTCCCGGAATTGTTGACACCCCTATTCACTCTTTTCACTCGATGGACTCATTGGAAAAGGAAACAACGCTTGCGCAAATGAGCTCTCTGCAACCCCTGGGCCGCATTGGAACTTCCGAAGAAATCGCGACTTCAATTTTTTTCCTCGGCTCCGATCAGTCTTCATGGACCACGGGCTCCACTCTTGCCGTAGACGGAGGAATTAATCTTGCCTAAGAATTCTTATGTCACGCTTTCTGCGGAGTTTTGCGCGGGTCATTTTTACGAGCAAAAAAAATGGCCGCCCCAGAAAAATCGCGAGTTTTTTGGAAAATGTTATTCGCCTTATGGACATGGACATAATTACAGAGTGGAAGCGACTTTTGAGATTTCGGACAAAGCCGACATTTCTGAATTGCAAAAGCAAATTTCGGATTTAGCAGAGACGTTTGATCACAGGCATCTTAATCACGACATTCCAGAATTTAAAGAAGTCATTCCGACAACTGAAAACATCGCCATTTACTTTGCTCAAAAAATAAAAAGTTCAAGCCCTCCGTCACCCCTTTTAAAAAAACTGAGACTTTTTGAAAGTTCAGATTTACTCACTGAACTCTCCCTATAAAATGAGTATTCATCAAGCGCCTCCAGTCCTACCAAAAGAATTTTACTTTCTAAGCAGTTCAATCATCTTTAAAGCTCTTTAAGATCAAAAAGACTCCACTAAGCCTCAATATGAATGTAAAAACTAGCTACAAAATCGGTTTCTAAACGGTTGATTTGACATCGTAAAACGAACCAAATACACCCATCGGTCATGACCGAGAATAAAAATCCCCGACTATCAAAACTCATGAGCGAACGAGGCATTTGCTCGCGCCGCGAAGCAGACGGATACATTCAAAAAGGCCTCGTCCTAGTGAATGGAATCGTTGTTAAAGAACTCGGAACTCGTGTTGATCCCTCTGCGAGCATTACTCTCGCCGCGCAGGCAATGAAGGCGCAAAAAGATTTGGTCACAATTCTTCTCAACAAACCGGTTGGTTATGTTTCTGCACAACCCGAACCCCCTTATGAGCCTGCCGTTCGATTGATCACGCTAGACTCGCAAGATCCTCAAGAAAAACAAATGCGTCTTCGACCTGAAAATTTTGATGGCCTTGCATGCGCAGGTCGACTGGATATCGATTCACAAGGACTTCTTGTTTTCACGCAAGACGGACGAATTGCGAAACAACTCATCGGTGAAGATTCGCATATTGAAAAGGAATATTTGGTCCGTGTGCGCGGCGATCTTTCTGATGAAGGACTTGAACTTTTAAATTTTGGTCTCAAGCTAGATGGCGAAGCTTTGAAGCGTGCCAAAGTTGAGTGGCTCAACGATGATCAACTTCGTTTTATATTAAAAGAAGGTAAAAAGCGACAAATTCGCCGCATGTGCGAACTTGTTGGCCTTCAGGTAACTGGCCTTAAACGCGTTCGCGTCGGTCAGGTTCGCCTCGGAAAACTCCCCGAAGGCCAGTGGCGCTTTCTTAAAAAAGACGAAAGCTTTTCTTAACCCCTGCCTCCTAGCTTTCAAGAAATTTCCCTTTGAGATTAATTAAATCAGTGGCTTGAGACACAGAAATTTCTTTGTTAATTCCAAGAATGTCATTTGGATCCAGCCCAAATGCCAACATTCGCGCTCGGCATCTTTCACGGGAAGTTTCATAGAGCCCGGGATCACTATTCTTAATGAGGTCATGGTTCAACCACCCCATCGCCTCAGTGATCATAATGGCCTTTACCATTCGCGGAACATCTTCTTCTCCCAATATATGCCCGCTCAGGTTGATGCTTGGTTCGAGCGTGCGGACTCGATGCCACCACCCCTTAGGGACGAATGCAATTTCACCTGGCTCTAAATAAAAATAGGTCGCCTTGCTTTTAGGATCAGCTAAAAACTTGTCATAATCGACCTCTTTATCTGTATTCAAAGGCTGAGATTCTGGAGAGAACATGAACCAGAGTTTTCTTCCTACGATTTGTGCATTCCAAGTCTGCAAACCATAGATATCTTGGTGAATAAAGGTCGTTGCGTTTTGAGGTCCCACCCACAAAAGACCCGTACGCAGATTCATTTTTTCTGCAAACCAATTTTTTCGAATGTACTCAAGCGGCTTAAAGTCTCCAAGTAACTCGGGCGCATAGGAGGCAAGACTCCACTGTTGCAAGTAAGCCGGAAGAGTTTTCGATGTCGGATCATAATTAAGAATTCCATCAAGGACTTCAGACATCTTCATCACTCTTGGCTGTTTTGAATAAACATCGGCGGCGACTTTATCCTCACCATAGGTTTGCCGAAGAAAATCAAAATTCCACTTCTTCCAAATGGCCCAATCGCGACCTGCATTTTTTAGAATGACGGGTCTTCCACTATTAAAATATTCAACTTCGAATTCCTCGACCGAAAGGTTCGAGCGCCTCTCAACGGCCGGGCACTCTCGGATAATACGTTTTCCAAATTCCCCATCAAGATCTTTTTCGATTTTACGATCGAAAGCATTGATTCTTGCCACGAAAACCTCCAGCCATATAATCGTTAAACATCGACACTAAAGTTACAAATCAAAAAAAGTCCCGCCGTCGAAATTAACTCTTATCTTATCGCTTAAAATACTGATCGCGCCAGGATTCTAGAAACTCGATTTCGCTCTCCGTGAATCCTGCATTGAGTCGGAGAGGTTTTGAAATTCGCTCCATGCGTTTAGGGAGCTGCACACGCAGTTTATTCATTCGCGATCCAAAATCATGAGTTGAATCGATTTTCTGATCTTTACAGATTTGGTGATACCACTTCGATCCAAATGCCACGTGATCCACCTCTTCTCGCAAAATCGTTTCTACAACAGGTTTTGAAAGTCGCGATTCAGTTCCATTGAGTTTTCGAAGAATTCCTTCTGAAGCATCGAGACCACTTCCCTCGAGATATCGATGCACAATTAAAATTCGATCTAAAAGAGAATCTTCACAACTCGTAGAATTCCACAGCGCCATATGTGTTGGAAAACTTCTCCAGGGATGACCAAGATCCTCGAGAACTCGCAAACACATTTCAAAATGTCTCTTTTCTCCGCGTGTGATCTCTGCGAGTTCTTCGCGAAATTCCCTAGGTGCGTCTGGGAACTCAAGCAAAGTGCGAACGCCCAACTCCATCGCTTGAAGTTCGATACTTCCCAAATCATGCATCAAACGAGCTTGTCCCGCGGCCGTTGAAAGTGGCAATTTATCGGGCAGGTCTTTAGGTTTTAAGATTTCTAAATCCCGCGCCGGTCGAAAATCAACTTTTACAGAGTTATTTAGCGCCAAACAGTACTGCAAAGTCCCTTCGAGCGACTCTACTTTTTCTTGGGCTGTATTCATCTCTAAACAAATCATTCGAAGACTATCTTGCTCTTCTATGGCATTCCTTGTCAAAACTTGAAGATCCCTGCTCTTCGAGGCAGCTTAAAAGATTCAACTCGTAAGCGAGGTTTCATATGGGAAAAGGCTGGAAAGTCGGCGGAATGCTTGAAAATGCGGCAAAAAAAGGCCGCATCTTTACTAAGTTGGCGCGTGAGATCACGGTGGCTACTAAATTGGGAGGCCCAGATCCCGGCTCCAATTCTCGCCTGAGAATGGCGATTGATGCGGCCAGAGAAGAATCTTGTCCTAAAGATACAATCGAAAGAGCTATCAAACGCGGAAGTGGCCAACTCGACGACGATGCGATTATCGAAGAACTGACTTACGAGGGGTACGGACCTCATGGCGTCGGCGTCATAGTTGAGTGTCAAACCGACAATAAAAATCGCGCTGCTTCTGAAGTCCGCACTTCTTTTAAAAGCCACGGCGGAAACATGGGTGAGTCTGGAAGCGTAGCCTGGATGTTCAATCGCGTCGGGCTTGTGGAAGGAAAAAAGGCAGGCACATTTGATCCAGACGAAGAAGCGATCGAAGCCGGAGCCGACGAAGTCGAGAAGCACGAGGACGGCTCATTTGCATTTTACACGACACCCGACAATGTGGGCGGTCTCAGCAAAGCCTTGGCAGGAAGGGGTTGGAAGGTAGATAAGGCAGAACTCTCTTACAAAGCAAAAGACACCACGACTTTGACAGAGATTCAGATGAAAGATGTTGTTAAGTTCTTGCAAGAACTCGATGACCACGACGATACTCATAGAGTCCACGCCACTATCTAAATTTGGAGAAGCAAATGAGAGTAGCCTTAGGTCTTGTGCTTTTAATGGGATTAGCGGCGTGCTCAACCGTCAGCCGAAGAGACCTCGCCTCAGATGCTACTTTCAAGGGAATTGCCTGCGAATCCGAAGATCAAATTCCAGCGAGGTTTAATATGAAAAAGCCCCGCTTTACTGTTTTGATCACAAACATCGGCAGTAAAAATGCAACACTTCACGTCTCTGATTTAAAAGAAATGCTGGAGACTGGAAATCTTCCCGACAGACGCAATGCTAGGTTGCAAATTGCTTCTATTAATGGAGTCAGCGGCTACGGATACATAGCTGACAAATCAAATACCTATACTGATTCGCGACCGTTTACGGTTTACACAAATGGCACAACTCCTAAAGACACCACCAAAGGAACTCTTTCCTTTTTAGAACCAAAAGAAGAATTTAAATTGAATTGTGCTGACGGAATGGAACAAAAGCCCTAGAAACTGATTCCCTTGATTGTACTCGTTGTAGCTTCCGCCTCTATGAATCTTTAATTTTTTAAAAGACTTAGTGGTTCGTTGGAGACTTATGATTTGCAGAGCAAATCATAAGTCCACAAGGGGGAAGAAAATAGGCTTGAAAACAGCGTGATATCGACCGCGTGAGCGAAGATGAGCATAATCAAAGGAATCAGTTTCAAAGCCCTAAGGACTCGCCTTCAATAACTCTTCGACTCGTTTTCTTACCTTATCTGATTCTGGTTTTGTAATCG
>JBFWYS010000086.1:0-10513 GCA_050186175.1 Pseudobdellovibrionaceae bacterium | reverse complement strand
GGAACAGGAGACCATAATAAACATTTGCCCGACGGGGTAATTCATTTAAGGGGAGGTCCTCATGTCATTCACAACCATATTTATGGTGACTGACAATGCAGATTCGGTGGAGAAGGCGAAAGCTTTCTGGGAAACCCACGGAATCCAAGTCAAAGTTTTTTCAACTCAACAATGGAACCAAGGAATGGAATCCCATTCATTCCGAAGTCAACTGAACATTGGTGTTCCTCATTTAGCGGGTGGCACAGGTCAACCGGATGGAGCTAAGGTTCTTAATTTCACACCAAATAGTTTTTCACCCCCTCCCGGTGGTTTAACAGTTGGTGGTGCCGTAACTCCAATTAGTAGCAAAGTTTCAACAATGGACGAAATTGAGAGCAAAGCGATTGAAACTGCAATCCATCAATTTAAAGGCAATTTAACTGAGGCCGCCCGTGCTTTGGGAATCGGCCGCGCGACGTTGTATCGTAAGGTAAAGCAGTACCAAATCGACCCTTCAATGGCTCGTAAGAAAAAAGCGGCCTAAATTTAGATATCCCTTGCCTAAAGCAGGACCTAGAGCCAGAAAATGGAAACATCTTTCTGGCTTTTACTTTTTTTAACGAGTGCAATAGAGCGATTTTGTAACTATTCTTCGATGAAAAGTGTCATATCATTAAGGGCGAATTGCATTGAGAGTGAAGATTGATAACATGGATCTAAGAGAGGGCGCGAATAGATGAAATCTCCTCGAATGAAAATTAGTTTAGGACTTGTCTCCGTGTTGGCATTTTCTTTAGCTATCAATTATTTTTTACGCCCTCAAAATGGAAGAGATTCAGACCTTCGCCAAAATCGTGGACTCGCTAGTCGTGAAGATGAAAAACAATTTAATTCTGAGCTAATCAAAAGTGAGCACAAGATGGCAGAATCTCTTTCATATGCTTCTGGCAATCGGGGTGTTGCTAGCCTTGGCCCGGCGCAAGCCAATCTCATCGAAACTCTTCAAGAGCAATCACTTGGGGGACGTTTAAAATACCATATCCAGAGAACGAGAGAGACCGGAAAGGTAATGGCGATTAACTTCTACACCTCGGCCGACTCTGAGGAGAAGCCTATTCACGTGAAACCGATCGACCTTTTGACAAGGTACCAAGACATTTGGGCTGTTAGCTTTAACAACTTTGAACCTGAGCCAAAGAATGAAAACAATAGCTTCCTTCTTTTCGATCAAGAGCACAATACGGTCGGGCGAGCTCGTTTTACTTTTAATGATGAGGGTAAGTTTATGTCCCTCCAAATCGAACCTCTTTCTCCACCAAAATAATTTCCTGGATCCGTCTTTAGGCCGCCCCCCCCCTAACCACCTGACCAAAAGCCCGCCGTACCAAATGGTAGCAGCCGCGCGTTAGCTGCGGCACTGCTACCATTTGGTACGGCGGGCTTTTTTGGTTGGATAGGTGGTTGCTGTGGGCTTTTGGGGTGGCAAGGTGTGGAAAAGGTTTGAATTTTTTGGAAATTGGCCTTCAGCGATTGAGGATTTAGAGCCGATAAGGCCTTATGGTTTTACCGGATTTTCCTACCCAGTTTCCAGAGGACTTTGAGAGTGATTTGAGTCCTGAGTTGCGGCCCGCAAAAATGGCGGATCGTTTTTTAGGAACGATCTTTGATTGCGTTTTAATGTTCCCGTTCTTTTATGTCCTTTTGTCTCCCTTGCTTCAGGAGATGATGAAAGTTCAGATTTTTGGAACTGATCCCAAAGAAACTTTTTTTTATTTTGGGCTCGCTGTAGGTGAAGTTTTAATTTTAGGAATTCTTTATCAGGCGGTTTGTTGGGCCTACTTTGGCGGAACCCTAGGAGAGAAAATATTAAAAATCGAAGTGCAGACGCAGAAGGGAAATAGACCCTCGTTTTTTATCGCGCTCCTCAGATCTCTTGTTTGGTGGGGGCAAGTATTCTTGTTTGGAATTCCTTTTCTTGAAGTTGTCGCACACCCAAAAAGATTGGGGTTTCACGATCGGATCTCTGAAACTTGGGTCGCTACCCAAAAAAAAGGAAACTATGAGAATCCAGGTGAGCCAGAAAGAAATTTAGTTCATACGATTTATCGATTTTCATTTGCAGTTTTTATTTTTTGGTCGGCAGTTCTCTTCTGGTACTTGCTCGACTCAATGGGGGATCGAAAGTGGACCGAAGCAACGCTCGAAGAAAAAGAACAGCTTTGTGCCAAAGTTTCAGAGAACCTAGGTTCGCGAGAGAAAATTCAATTCGCAGACCGTATTGAGAGGGCTCTCTCATTGTATGCGGCGAAGCGCATTGATGAAGTCTGCCTAAAAAAAGAGGCTGAGTATTCAATTTGGAAGCGAGAAAGTGCGGAGGCTTATTTGGCCTTGTCGTTCGCATTTCAAGATGACTCGCAGAAATCAGATTTGTATCATACAAAAGTTTGTGAAATTGATTCCTCGAGTGAAGCTTGTTCTGTTGCACGGCTTATGAATGAGGAAGCAGAGGACACTTGGGACTCGACGCCAAAAGATGCTAAAGACTACAAAAAACTATGGGCCCTGCCTTTTTTAATTCGCGATGAAAAATTTAAAAAAGCACAAGAATTGATCGAAAGCCTCATTCAGGATGTAGCCTTCGCGTCTTATTTAGCCGAAAAAAGAATGTCGATTAGCTTGCTTTTAGGTGACAACGAAAAAGCGCGTGGGATTTTTTTGGGTTCGCAAGGTTTTTTAGATTTAAAAGTGCAGTTTGAAATGCTTTCGGACCTATGTGCAAGACTTCGGCAGAAAAATTGCACGGGGGCCTCTAAAGGTGAGGAAATTTCTTGTTCTTGGTTAAAAGACCTCGCATTTCAACTGGGCGAAGACAGCGCTACTAAGATAAAAAACATTGTGGATCGTCCGGTTAGCTGTTTAAGCAGGATGCCGGCTGACGAGAACTCTCAACGGGAAGCAGAATGATCTTTCCCTTTCTTCAGGGCTTTCCCTCTCTTGATAAAGCGCCTTTGACCTGGATTATCCTTGCTCTCAATTTTCTTATTTTTTCAATGACCTTTTCTGGACAGCTTCGTCAAGAAACCAAAATGGAAGAAGTTTTTTCGAAAGATTCTTTTTTAACGGTGCAAGGAAAAGTTTACTCTCAATTTAAGGACTCTTCGCGAATGCCAGCATCTGCTGAGTCTGAGCCCTTTGCGAAAAACGAAGTGTTCGTTGCAGTTCAATCTGTTCGTGATACGGAGTTTTTAACTACGGCCAATGACATGAAATTTGCCGGAGATCAGGTGGCAATTGGTGAATGGCAAGTGGGGCTTACAAATTTTTTAAAAGAAGAAAAACTTCGTCCGGCGCGTATTTTTGGTTTATCCGAAGGCAAAATGAATTGGCGCAACTGGATTACTTATCAGTTTATGCATGGTGGAATTATTCACCTTATTTCAAACATGTTGATACTTTTGATTTTTGGCGGAGTTCTAGAATCACGAATGGGGTCTCTCGGATTTTTGAGTGTGTATCTGCTAAGTGGTTTTTTCGGCGCCTTGTTTTTTCTTAAGGTGAGCGGAGTTTATGGATCCCCATTGATTGGGGCTAGCGGAGCCATTTTTGGACTGATCGGGTGTTATACCGCTCTAGAGCCCAAAAAACGAGTTCGATTTTTTTATTTTGCATCTCCGATGAATGGCTACTGGGGATTCGTGTATCTACCGACTCTATTTGTAATTTCAGTTTGTATTCTTCCAGAAGTGGCCTCGTTCTTAAGTACTCCCGATGGCCTTGGTGGTGTTGCTTACGGAGCCCATATCGGCGGCGCACTGTTTGGGATTCTTATCGGTTTGATTTTGCGAAAGCCTCTGGCTCACACACCTTCATGAGTTTTCACTTTCGACTCATTTGACCTAAGTTTCTTGAGCATTTTTTCTTAAAAATAGAATTGAATTCCGACCAGAGAATCAGATTAGATAGGTAAATTGAATGTAAGAATGGAGTCAAATAGACACCTTGCTGAAAATTGAGGCTGTATTTTTAGGGAGCTGTCAGGATTGTGCCTTGTGATAATTTAGCTTTGTGTAGGGGCGTACACATTTGCTTGAATGAAAGTTTCCAGGGTGAGAATTCCCATAACCAAGGGAGGCACATATGAAAAAAATTCTATGTATAGCAAGTTTTTTGGTAGCAAGTATGTTGACAGTAAATGCCGGAGTTCAATCGGCGCAGGCGGGCTGGAAAAAGGTTCAGAGCGAAACGGGAAATCACTGCACAGACCAGGTGCGTGGACATCTTCGATATCTTTTTGGTAACGAAGTTAATTTTGAAAAACCTTATAGCGAACATTGTAACAGCGGTGATCCAAACTGCCGCTATTGGTTCAAGACGAATCTTTGCGACGGTTATTTTGTGGCGGTTAACATTCGTGGAGCAAGCTGCTCACACACTCACTATGGGTTTGTTCCAATCTATGTGACTAGAATCTGGGCTTATGGGGATTGTAAGAGATTAATGCCTCATGATGTTTACCCTCGCAAGGATAACACTGAGCCGTATATTCGAAGAAAAGGCTAAGGCCTTTTTAGTAGTAAAGCGAGAGAGCTCTCTCGCTTTATCTTTTGTCTGCTGTTTGCTTTAGATGTTCTCTTCAACAGGTGCAAAACCACGACGTAGAGTATTTTCGGTTACGCATCTAGGTTCCATAAACTGTTTCAAATAATCGGGCCCTCCAGTTTTAGAGCCGATCCCTGACATCTTGAATCCACCAAATGGATGGCGATCTACCATAGCTCCTGTGATTTGTCTGTTGACGTAAAGATTTCCGACTTCGAACTCGGCTTTTACTTTTGCAATATTCGCCGGACTTCGTGAAAAGAGTCCGCCTGTCAATGCGTACTCCGTGTCGTTTGCAAATTTGAGCGCTTGATCTAAATCTTTAGCTTTAATGATGACAATTACAGGACCAAAAATTTCTTCCTGGGCGATTCTCGCGTTTGGTTCTACATCGACAAAAATTGTTGGTGGAACAAAGTATCCTTCTGGAGGAGTTTGTCCTTGATAAAGCAATTTATGGTTTGTTTTAGCATCTGCCACCATACGCAAAATCCTCTCTTGCGCTTCTTTGTCAATGACCGGGCCCATATATGCCTTAGGATCTTCGGCATAACTCACAGTGATCGACTTTGTTGCTTCAGTTAGGCGCTCAACAAAACGATCATAGACTTCACCCAGCACGATGATTCGACTTGCAGCCGAACATTTTTGTCCACTGAAACCAAATGCAGAGTAAAGGACTCCGTCAACGGCTTCGTCTAAATCGCAGTCGTTATCTACGATCACCGCATTTTTTCCACCCATTTCAATTAAACAACGCTTTACATGGCGTTGGCCTGACTGAACCACATTCGCACGATTCAGAATATGAAGTCCGACAGATTTAGAACCTGTAAAGGCAATGGTTGAAATGTCCCTGTGGTTTACAAGATATTCGCCGACTTCTTCACCGTATCCTGAAATCAAATGGACGACGCCAGTTGGGAACCCAGCTTCTTTGAGAATTTCCCAAAGTCCGAATGCGACAACAGAACTTTGCTCTGCAGGTTTCATGATTACGGTGTTTCCAGTGACAAGCGCGCCAACAACCATGCCTGCTAAAATCGCGAGAGGGAAGTTCCACGGAGCAATAACAAGAGCAACGCCGCGTGCGCGGTATTCGTAGAGGCTTAACTCGCCAGGAGCGTGCCCAACTTTAGTAGGCATTGCGATCTCTCGCATATTCATAGCATAATAGCGGCAGAAATCGATCGCTTCTCCCACATCACCATCGGCTTCGGCCCAAGGTTTTCCGCATTCAGTAATTTGATGTGCCATTAATTTAAAACGATCGCGTGCCATTAAATCGGCGACTTTATCTAAGAGAGCGGCGCGCTTTTCTACAGGAACTTTTGCCCAAGACTCCTGGGCTTTTTTTGCAATTTGAACCGCATTTTCAGCATCTGTCGTAGTTGCGGCACAAACCTGGCCGATCAATTGAGAGGGGTGGCTCGGATTTCGGCTTTCTATGAATCGCGAAGAACGAATTTCTTTTCCGTCAACGATAACCGGATAAATCTTACCGAAGGTCTTTTTGAAATCCTCAAGTGCTAGTTGAGTCATCTTGCGATTTTCAGGTAAAGCAAAATCTTTAAGAGGTTCGTTGTAGAACTTTTTTGGATCGATCTTTAAATCGCCGGAAGTCGTTTGTAAATTTTGATTTGGATCAGCCAGCAGCGAATCCGAGCTTTTTCCTTCTGCAAATTTGGAGCGCAAGAAAGATTCATTCGAAGTATTTTCTAAAAGACGGCGAACCAGGTAAGCCATTCCCGGAATCAGCTCGCCAACGGGAGCGTATTCGCGAACACGATAACCCATGTCCACCATACTCTTCTTGATTGGATCGGCCATTCCGTAAAGCATTTGAAGTTCAAAACCATTTGGTGGAATACCTAATTTTTCTGCGTGAGTGATGGCGGCAGCGATCGTGCGTACGTTGTGCGAAGCTAAAGCGACGCGAATAAATTTAAAGTGCTCGAGCAAATATTTAGCGCAAACTTCGTAGTTGGCGTCGCTCTCGGCTTTGTTTGTGTAAACCGGAATCGGCCAGCCTCTTTGTTCGGCTTCAATCGTTTCGTAATCCCAGTAGGCGCCTTTTACGAGACGAATTGTAAATGGAGTCCCTCGCTCCTGCGCAAATCGTGTGAGGTCTTTGATATCTTGAAACGAATCACGCAAGTAAGCTTGAATCACGCAGCCAAAGTGAGGGTAGCTGCGGAACTCCGGCTCCATCATCAACTCTTTGAACACTTCAACTGTGAGATGCTTGACCGAGTATTGCTCCATATCCAAATTCAAAAACACGCCTTTATCCACGGCGAGTTTGTAAATCGGACGCATTCTTTCTTTTAGAATAGTTTTTGTCTGCTCCCAGGCTTTGTCGTTAATTTGTGAGTAGAGGGCCGACATTTTTACGGACACATTTACTTTTGGAATGGGACCTTGATGATCGCGATCAATCTGCGGAATTTCTTCCCAGCTCGTGGCATCTCTTGCGATCCAATCGATCAACTCCATGTAGCGCTTTTGATAATCGAGAGCTTCCTTTTCGCTGAGGGTCGCTTCGCCAAGAATGTCGACTGTGAAACAGATCTTGTTTTTGCGGGCTTTTTTCAAAACTGGAAGAGCTTCCGAAGGAGTTTCTCCGGTGATAAACATTTTTGCCATTTGTGTGACATTTTTGCGAATCGCTCCTGCCATCAGCGACGGTGCTAAACTTCCCAGACCCAATCCAAAATTGAAAACGGATGGAAGCTCGTCGCCGCTTTCTGCGAAGTATTCTTTTAAGTGTCTTGCGACTTCGGACCCTGAGTTAAGGGCGGGAAGAACGTCGACAAAGCGGAACATTTGCGTTTTGAAATGTTCGTTCTTCATACTCCAATCCATGATGTTTCCGTACCAGTAATCTTTAGAAAAAAGAGAGGTTTTACTCTGGTTTTCGGTGCGACGAAAAATCTCTTCACCCTTAGAGCGAATTTGTGAATCGAGTTCATTCTGCATAGTTAGGAGCCTCCGATTGGAACTGGGAGTCAAATCTCTCTCAGGGGCGTCTTAGAATCAAGGATTTTTAGCTTTTTCCACAACCCAAGTTGCGGCAATTTTACCGACGATTTCCGCGTGCACTGTGTCGCCTTCTCTAAGAGGGCCCACGCCCGAAGGCGTACCGGTTAAAACCCAGTCTCCAGAAACGACCGGAAAATAGGTTTGAATATAGCGAAGAAGCTCAGGAATTTTAAAAATCATCTGTTCGGTCGAGCCGTTTTGTTTAACGGTTCCGTTCACCGAGAGCTTCAAGGTTAAGGCCCCCAGCTGTTGTATATTTTCCACGGGAAAAAATTCTGAAACGATCGTCGCGCCTCGAAAGGACTTGGCCATAGTCCACGGCTTGCCGGTTTGTTTAGCTTCATTTTGTGTCTGTCGCTCGGTTAGATCCAAGGCCACTGCCGCGTGGGAAATCTGCAGCTTGTCATCAAGGCGTAAAAGCAATTCAACTTCGTGGTGAATATCTTCGGCCCAAAAAGGGAGAATGATTTTTCTGGTTTGAGCCGTACTTCCGGCTTTTAAAAATACCAGAGGGGATTTAGGAACTTCGTTGCCAAGTTCTTTGGCATGTTCAGCGTAATTTCTTCCGACGCACCAAATGTTTTGGGCTTTCATCATAGAAAAAGTCCTTTTTTGAGAGTCTTCCACCCTCCCGTTTCGAGTTCGGCCAAAACCCATTCTCCAGGATGAAAAATGGCCGGGAAATTTTGTGGCTTGTTTTCTTGGATATGTTCAAGAGCAACCTCAAGCCAATCCATGTGTGAGCAAACATAAATCACTGAAGCTTTAGGATAAAGGGTTTCAATGTTGTCTAAAAAGTTAACGGTCCGTTGAATAAATTGAGTGTGACTCTCGGCGCCTTTTCTTTCATCGACTTCCGGGACAATTCTTGTTTGTAGACCGGTGAGTTTGCTTAACGGAGCCATCGTTTCGTGAGTGCGCATTTTTGGAGAGGCTAAAATTTCATCGGGTTTTTCGAGTTCATTTTTTGATACGGCTTGTGCCAATGCGCGAGCTTGATCTTGCCCATGAGAACTCAGCCCGGGATTTGCTCCACCGTGCGCGGATTTTTCTCCATGTCGAATCAAATAAATTTTCACAAGTTGGCTCGCTTTAAAATGCGTGTTAGTCTTATAAGATATGACCCAATCCTCTGAAAGAGTCCATAGATTCGTCACCAATGATTTTACGATCCGAGCGGCATGTGTGAATGCCACAGAAGCGGTCGCTACTATGCAGCAAATCCAAGGCACTCTTCCGATCGCGACTGTTGCGGTTGGGAGGGCTATGGTCGGCGCTATTTTAATGTCCTCAAATATGAAAGAAGGAAGTATCGGTCTTCTTTTTAAGGGGAACGGAGCACTTCTCAGTGTGTACGCAGAGGCCGCACAGAACGGGGATGTTCGGGGATATACTCCGATGGGACACTATTCACCGCCCGATTACAAAGAGGGTCTGAGTATCAAGGATCATATCGGAAATGGTTTTTTAACGGTCAGTCGAATTTTACCTCATCAAAAAACTCCTCATCAGGGGACAGTGAAGATGGTGAGTGGAGAAATTGGCGAAGACATCGCCCACTACCTTCATCAATCGCAACAAATTCGCAGCGTGATTTCTGTTGGAGTTTATGTTGATACCTATGGAAAAGTGCTTTCTGCGGGTGGAGTTCTGATCGAAGTCATGCCGGGCGTAGAGCAAGATGTGGTTACGAAACTCGAAGAGAATGTAAAATCGAATACGACCTTGGTCTCAAAAATGATCCTCGAGGGAAAATCGGCCCTAGAATTGGTCGAACCTTTTCTAAAAGGTTTTGACTATACCGAGCTTGATCACGACTTTCCGGTGCGCTATTCGTGCCCGTGCACCAAAGAGCGAGTCTTGGATGCCATGATGCTCTTTGGAATTCCAGAACTTGACGACATCATTCAAAAAAATGAACAGACAGCTGTGACCTGCCAGATGTGCGGAAAGCCGTACGAGCTTTCGGTCGAGGATATTAAGACTGTTCGTGATAAGATGCATAAGAGCTCTCTGCATTAAGACCGCCAGAAAAAATGCAAATTATGGGAGACAAAAGTCGGGCTCTGCTTTTGTTTTCTGCCTGATATTGTTTATACTTTAAGTATGTTCTTAGTAGTGGAACGTATTTTCACAAGGATGTGATTGTGCTTAGAAAACTCTATCGCTTGGTTTGTTTTTCTTTGGCTTTTGTCATGACGATCGAAGCCCCCGCCCAAACCACACCCCCGCCGCACGCGCCGGCGATGCAAAAACATTTTAAGACACATTATAAATTTGAAAAAATGAAAACGGTCGGGGATTTTTTGAAGGCGATCAAAAAAACAATGCCTCCGGCGATGTACGCAAAACATGCAGCAAATCTTAAGGGCTATGAAAAAGAACAAATGCCAAAGATTACGGTCGATGGTCACAAGATCTTGATCGATGATGCGGGAAAAATAACAACTCTCGAAGCTCGAGATCCTGCGGGCGAAGTTTTTTATATTAACAACGAACCTTATACTCGAGCGGAAGTTGAAGCCGTGACTCCTGCCATGGAAAAACTCACGAAAGGAAAACCATCTGCTTCAGTGATGGATTTCTTAATGCGTTCACTTGTCATGGATGAAGCCCAAGCCGCTTCGCCATGGTTGATCGCGGGAATTGCGCTGGGATTATTTGGAATTATTGCTCTCGCATGGAGCGCTCTGAGCGGCAACAGCAGCCGGAGTAAACAAGAGAGTCGTGCGAACATAGAGAGACACAAGGCCGAAACAGACCCTCGAAATAATAACAATCCTCCCCCACCGGCGCCGTCTCAGGTTAGAGTTGCAGACGGAGATGATCCGGATTGTATGTATCCGACCGAAGTTGCCAACAACGTCGAGAGAAGACCGACAGGCTGTGA
>JBFWYS010000085.1:0-10603 GCA_050186175.1 Pseudobdellovibrionaceae bacterium | reverse complement strand
GTTTACCAGAATCGTCGGCTGATGTGTTATAATTTGTTCGAGTATATCTCCATAGCCAGGTGATGTCTTTTAGAACTTAGATTATTTCGATCTGATTATAGTTAGCATTTCTTCGTTGTGCAAATGATACTTGATTGGCAATCGTATGCGTCTTTGGGCACGTGCTTTTTCTTGTGCCGCTATATTAATTTGTAATCCCGGTCGATTTAGGCTTGCGAGATCATTTGTGAGTTCCAGGAGATAAGGACGCCCCCCAATCCAGCACACGTTGCCTCCGCCACTATCCATTCCGCCATCGGTGCGCAATTTGATAAGTTCGTCTTTTGTTTTAGTCGAAAGCTGACCGGAGCTACCTGAAATCACGTTCATAGCATCTAGATTTTTTTGTCCCTGAAGGAGGCCGTTTTTGTTCATTTTTTTGCGAGCTTCAAGAAGGGCCGGGTTTTCGGGATTCAGTAATGTCTTCGCCGTCTGAGAAAATATTTGGAGGCTCTGAGCCTGTGGCTGCTTGGTTTGAGCATGACTCAGAGAAGTGAAGAGGAACACAACCGTCAATAAGTTATACGGTCTCAATGGGGCAAGTTGTTTTAAACGGCACATGAGATTCTCCTTAAGGCGAGGACCTATCCTCTTAAGGAAAATGCAAGCAGCGTTCTCAATTTTTCGACATAGATTCAAGAGGCTGGATGACGGGGGATCCAGCTCCGTATTCGTGGCACCGCTGTCAACTCCCGGCATGGCTCAATCACTGCATTTATTAAGATTCGTATCCAGGGATTGGAGCGAACGCAACTATGAGAAGTTTGAGTAGAATGGCCTTAGTCGACTGTATAATATTTTTTGTCACCCTTTCGGCGTTCGGTTCTACCTTAAAATGTGCCGGAGTCTTCTTTTTAGGTCCAAAGGGGAAACTTGTTGCACTCAAGCGCCCGGTGGATGGCGGGACTGGGGGCAAGTGGGCATCTGATGAAAATGGCATCAACTGGTTCGTGAAAAGAGATCTGACCTATTCAGAGCTACAAACTTCGGCCGAACCAATAGCAGCTCAGGTCTATCAGCACTTTGGATACCACACGCCAGAGACTGTCAAATTCATCAAAAATAAGATTCATTATTCTGCTTCGAAGGATATAGGACAGAATCATAGCGCGACGAACTTCTCGGAAATAAATACCTCCGAAATTCGACAGATGAGAGTTGTTGCGGCCTACTTAAAAGATTGGGACCGACTCGGAAACCCTTTAAACAACAAAAAAATGCCTGATGGATCATTAACTATTTTGGATTTTGGGGGCGCCCTTGGTTCTCGTTCAATGGGTGAACATAAACCAGGGCAAGTTGTTAGTGATGCAATCGGCTGTTTCGAAGCCACCTCGAACATCGACACAATTTATTCCTCATTCACAATTAAGGCTTCATCGGATCACCCGTGGATGAAAATTAACCGTAGCGATGCAGAGGCCGTTATTCAAAAATTCAGATTTCTGAGTGATGAAAAAATTGAGAGCATCGTCCGCTCTGCTCAATACTCAAAAGTGGCTGATCATAATTTTATGGCGCATGCCCTCAAGCTACGTCGCGACGGAATTGTTTCACATTTGCTTAGCTTGTTTCCTGAAAACCCCATCGGTCACCTCACCCCCGATTCGACCGCTTCCGAAATTATCCAGAAATTTATTGGCCCAGAAGGGGAGCCGAGTCCCTATGAATTATACGGCAAAATTTTTGATGAAAAGGTTGTTTCTGGTTTGCGAGCTTCGAGTACCGTCCGTTTTAATAATGCAGCAAAGTTAAAAGTTGATGTCAGTAAATTTCAAAAATTGACGGATAAACAACTTGAGGAACAGTGGCAAGGTCCGGAGCTGAACCTGCCGACTTCCGCAACTCAGTCGTATTGGGGCCCTACAAAAAATCTCAAAAGGGGAGACTTCGTGCGGGTCACTCGATTACTTGCAATTTCACGGGAGGACCTTGTTGAGTTTCTAAAAACAAAGACGATAGCCAGTCGTTATCTTCACACTTTGAACTACGATCTTTCAAAGTCGCATGAATTGTTGAAGGCGATCGGATTAAGAAGCATCAAGGATCTCCTGGATGAACATGTCGGCAGTGGGGGAGTTGCAATCTCTACGACCTATGTTTCAAGTAGTTGGGGAACCGCTCTCCAAAACGGTCAACACTTGGTTCTTAAGTCAGCCACGGACAACAATCCTTTTTTTGGTACCAAAGAATTTTTGCTCACGCTCGAATTTAATATTCCTGTAGAGGCGATCATATTGCCAAAACCTGGGTATGAGTTGCCCGAGCACGTTAACGAAAATCCAATTGGGTTTGGAGTTGTGGGAAAATCGAAAGAGCGAGAAATCACATTCGTCGACCTCATCCCAAGTGACTGGTTAGCCACGGACATATCTCAATTGAAAAAAGAGTATGAGGATTTTCAAGACCCATAGGCAGAAGACCAAGTAAGTTACTTTAGCTTTATCCTCTTAACTTCGCTTGCAATGCGAGTCGAAAATTTTTGAATCGATTTTTTGTTCTCGTCGCCCACTTCGCAGACAAGATCTTGTTGTGGCATTAGTACCGGGTTCCGAAAGCGGGTCACGCTGCTTCCAATGCATGATAATACCGTCATAATATCCTGAAACTGGTCCCTTTCATTGGGAAGTTTTCGAGCAGTTTCCACTTCGTCCTCCATGAGTTTTTTATACCTTACAAGGTCTTATGGGTCGGACGACAACCCTGATTTGCTTCGCAAATCACGGTTCACCAAAGGCGGTCCATAACCAGATTTGAAAAAAGTAAGAAATCCGCAGCGGTAGCGCAGCAGAGGCAGAGACAAACTCCCCAATGAAGGGGGCAGTTTCCAATCGTCTTATGGCTGCAAATAAACAAAACTAATGTATTATGTTTTTGACAGTTTAAAATGTATTAATTTTAATTAGTTACGTATTTAACAATACATATTATAGCCTTTTAAGGCGATTTATTGTATTATTAAACAATGGATATACGACAAACAATCGAATTCTTTCACTTGTCCTTTGCCCACCGGCTCGCTGCCAAAGTGGATCGGAAGTTTTTTTGTCTGAAGGGGGGCTGTAACTTACGGTTTTATTTTCAATCGATTCGGTACTCAGAAGATATCGATTTTGATGTCCACACAACCTCAGTTGAAACGTTGAAAAAAAATGTCAGTAAGATTTTAGATGATCAATCCTTTCATGCAGTTCTTAAAAACAGCCAAAATCTTGAGATTGTGGATTGGACTGATCCCAAACAAACTGAAGCCACTCAGCGATGGAAAGTCAGTATTAAGGTGGGAACTCAAATGCCAGTTCCCACTAAGATTGAGTTTTCGAGGCGGAATCCTGACGTGACGGGGGCAGAAGTTGCTCCAGTCCATCCACAACTGACCTCGTTTTATAGTTTGCAGCCTATCATTTTGCAGCATTATCAGTTGTTGAGTGCAATTGAACAAAAAATCGGAGCTTTGATCAATCGAACCGAGACCCAAGCGCGTGATGTTATCGACTTAAAAATTTTAAAAGATCGGTTGGCCAAGCCAACATCATTTTCACTTACACGAGAGCGAAAAACGAAAGTCTTAGAAACTCTGATGTCCGTCTCATTCGATGATTTTAAGTCTCAAGTTTGGCCCTATCTTATGACGGAGTATCAAGAATACTATGGACAAGTCGAGACCTGGAGTCAGTTACTAGATGAAGTGATTAAATTCATTGAGACCCAGTCTCAGGGAGAAATATGACGTCCCTGGAAATCCTTAGCCTTTTAAATAAAATGCCAGTCCCGCTGATTCAGACCAAGGATGTTGCAGATCTTTTGGGTGTCACAAATAACTCGGCTTCCAAACATCTGGAAAACTTGCGAGATAATAAATTTGTCGAGAGAATTTGCAGGGGAAAGTGGCTCGTTAAAGACGCGAATCTAGATCCACTCCAAATTGCGGAGTTTCTTACGAGTCCAAAAGAAAGCTACATTTCACTCCACACTGCCTTGTTCTATCATGGGATGATTGAACAAATACCAGCGCGAACCTATGCTGTAACTATTGACCGATCTCGAGTCGTCGAGACTCCTGTGGGAACGTTTTCGTTTCATCATTGTAACGCCGAATTCTTCACCGGATACAAATACATCAAACATTATTTGAAATTAGCCACTCCCGAAAAAGCCCTCGTTGACTACTTCTATTTTTCGCCTTCAAAAGGCCGTCAATTTACAAAATTGCCGGAGTTAGAAATTCCAAAAAAATTTTCTTGGAAAGAAGTTTTGAACTATTGCGAGATGATTCCATCAAAAAGGACTCGCGGAGTTGTCTACGAAAAGATTAAACTAATTTCTCGGTAGATCCTCATAATTCCGTCTCCAGAAGAAGAAGTCTATTTTTCAGTCAATTGACAAGTTACTCCGACCGAAAAGCCGTCGGCCATATAAAATCGAGAATACTGTTTTCTCCCAGAAGACAAATCGACAAAAGAAAAAAGTCCATTTGGCCGAGACGGAGTTTTTTCTCGCACCCAAAGCGACATAATCTTATCATTACCTACGCTCGTGCTGATAAGAACGGTTTGGGTCGCTCCTTCAATTGCGCCAATAAACAAATCTTCTCTCCACTCGTTTTTTGCAATTACCTCGTTGAATTCGTTGTTCAACTCCGCCTGGCAAAAGGGAAGGTCTTGAGCCCTAACTTCAAAAGCTTGCAGGCAGAAAGCTGCCACGATGATGACTCCAATTTTCATGATTCCTCCTTGTTCATTCTCGATTGAGTTCTGACTTAAAAGTTTCTCGACACCTCATCTTTGTTCAGAAGAACTGTCGTTGTACTTCAAAAAACCAAGTGCGAATAAATAAACTCTCATTCGCCGCCCGATGTTTAAAGTCTGCCATGGGAGACGACTAAATCAACCTATTTGGAATAAATGAACGAATTAAGGAAATTGACACTCTTCCCCAAATTTGGTGACTGGGGTGTTAGACGAATCCCAAATTTGGGCGCAAACAAATAGCCGCGTTGAATACTCGCGGCATTTTTGTTTGAAAGCAAACTTCAATTTATTAACATTATTTGCAAATTGAATAAATTTTCGCACGACTCAAAATTAAGTGTTCTTTACGCGCGTTTCCTTATACATGTTACTCAGAGATTAACGTTAAATTTCGCGCGGGGAGATGTATGATATACGGATTCACAGTATTCGCCTTGTCAATATTACTAATTGCGGATGTTCAAGCTGCTGACCTTGTAACAAGAGAGCAGATTTTGGCGGAGAATAATCTTGTTGGCGAGCTGGATCTGAACTCAGATTCGAAACTCGATCTCATTGTGTCTTCAAAATCTGCCTCCACTCCCTATGGAGAATTCGTAGTTAGCGCCTATGTAAATGATGACGGCAAGAGATATTCAACAGCTCTTGAAGGAACCTACTCGATCGGTGGCGTTGTCGATTTTCGCTATGACTGGCGGGTGGGAAGTTATGGATTAGTCACCTATATAAGAAATGGCGACAAGCTTGAGCCGACAAATTGGGAATATAATAAAGAAGAAAAGAAGTTTCTAAAAAAGTAAAAGTCTACTGGGTTCCCACGAAATGATGATCCATCGTCTGACGCAATTGTTTTTCGGCTTGAGGATTGTACTTATCTAGATAAGTACAAAATGAACGGAGCACGGGCGAGCGCTAGACTCGACAAAGTCTTTCCGTACGATAACGGCAATCGTTAACGAAAAGACATAACTCGGATACCTGTTTGCATTGACCTTCAATTTTTCCGCTCCTAGGTTAAATTATTCGGAGGCTCAAATGGCCGGTCATATGAGAGCTTGGATACTCTGCCTATTAACCTTCCTTTATTCAGAATTCGGTTTTGCAGAGACCTCTCGAGTTTATCGCATTGAAATTCGTGGGACTATCAATCCGGCCACGTCTCGATATTTAGCAAGAAGCCTTGAACAGGCCGAACAAGAGCAAGCAGATTTTTTACTCATCGAGTTGGATACACCGGGCGGATTGGTTACGAGTGTGCGTGAAATGGCTCAGACCATTGAACAGTCGAAAATCCCGGTCGTGGTTTTTACCATGCCCGCTGGAGCTGCCGCTACTTCAGCGGGTGCTCTCTTGATGATTTCGGCACATGTTGCAGTGATGGCTCCCGGAACTAATATTGGCGCTGCTCATCCGGTGGGGGCCCAAGGAGAAAACATTGACGGCGCCATGGGCGAAAAGGCCGTGAACGATGTGGCCGCTTTTGCGCGGTCAATGGCGGAGCTTCGTAAGCGAAACGTGAATGCAGCGAGTGAAATCGTTTCGAAAAGTAAAAGCTACTCGGCTGAGGAGGCTCTACGAGAAAAACTAATTGATCTTATCGCCGCCGATAAGATTTCACTTTGGACAGCGCTCCACAATCGCGAGGTCCAAGTCGGTGCCGAAAAGAATATTTTTAAGACCGATCCCGCACCCACGATCCAGAGTCTTGAAATGACCTTGGGAGAAAAAATTCTGAATTCTCTTTCCCACCCGAATGTTGCCGCCATATTGATGACTCTGGCCATCTTACTTATTTACTCAGAGCTTTCCGCGCCGGGGCTGGGCCTCGCAGGAATCTTAGGCGGCCTCTGTCTGATTGTGGGCTTCATTGCTTTTCAGGCCTTGCCTATTCAGATGGGTGGACTGGTTCTCTTAGGGCTCGGAGTTCTTTTGATCGTCTCGGAAGTTCTTGTAGGCTCCGGCGGTGTCCTCGCCTTTGGCGGCAGCATCGCTCTAGTTCTTGGATTTTTGTGGGTGGTTGATCCAACTGAAAGTGATTTAAGAATCAGTCCCTGGCTCATCGGTGGCTTGGGAGTTACTTTGGCCTCAGGAACGCTGGTCATTGGGTATGGGGTTTCGCGAATTAAAAAACAAACTTTTGAAACTCATCAGCGCATCGGAGGCGGAGATTCTGCCGGCGTGAGTGGATATCGGGGAAGCATTCGTGAGGTCGCTTCCGATGGCAAATCTGGAAAGGTCTTTATTCGTGGGGAGCTATGGAGTTTTGTTTCTCAGGAACCGTTAAAAGAAAATGACAAGGTCGTTGTCCAAGGATCTCGAGGGCTTGTTCTCGAAGTGATTAGAAAAAAGGAGTAAATGCGTGGAAAGTTTTGGCGTGCCTGTCTCAATGGGATTTTTTATAATTATCGCGGTGGTTTGGTTTTTCTCTCAAGCCATTCGGATTCTACGTGAGTACGAGCGAGGGGTCATTTTTCGTTTGGGCCGAGTGATCGGAGCCAAAGGGCCAGGCCTGATTATTCTGATTCCGGTCATCGATCGAATTGTCAGAGTGGACCTGCGAACGGTAACTATGGATGTCCCACCGCAAGATATCATTACAAAAGACAACGTCACAATGAAAGTCAACGCCGTCGTTTATTTTCGTGTGGTTGAGCCCAACCGTTCGGTGATCGAAGTCGAAGATTATTTGGTCGCAACTTCGCAGCTCGCTCAGACGACTCTTCGCTCGGTTTTAGGACAGGTGGAATTGGACACGGTTCTCGGCGAAAGAGAAAAGCTCAATAAAACTCTGCAAGAAATTTTGGACACGCAGACAGATCCTTGGGGCGTCAAGGTTAGCCTCGTGGAAATAAAAGGAGTGGATTTGCCTAGTGAAATGCAAAGAGCGATGGCTCGACAAGCAGAGGCCGAGCGCGAAAGAAGAGCAAAAATAATTGCCGCCGAAGGAGAAATGCAAGCAAGTCAGAAACTCTCAGAAGCGGCTCAGGTCCTATCGCAAAATCCTGTGTCTTTGCAGCTTCGTTATTTGCAATCGATGATTGAAATGTCGAGTGACCGCTCCTCAACAATTATAGTCCCTTTTCCGATAGACTTGATTAAGCCGTTCTTAAAATCAGAAGGATCCTAAAGCAGAGGTGGGGTAGGGAGATTCTATCGACTGCTCAGTTGGAATCAACGAGCTTCACCCGAGTTCAGATTCCGTGCTCTCTATTTTTTTGCATTCCCTCTTCTTGAAGATCCTGATCATCAAGCTCTTTGCCGAATTCAAGAATTTCGTCGGCATAACCATCTAAATCTAAATGTTCGGGCGCCGTGCTGGGAACTTGTTTGCGGCGAGAGAGTTTTTCTTTTTTGGAATCCCGCATCTCGGGGGTCGGCATGGAGTCCTCCTCGCCTGTAGGAATTTCGATCGGCGACAACGACAATAGGCTTGCAATTGCAAAGCCGGAGAAAAGAAATGCTAAACTAGATCCGCGCGGTAGAAGACTGAGGAAAAAAAGGAGTTTAGTCTCATTTTTCCCCGCAAAAAATTTGTCGTAAAGCAAAAGCCAGGAGAGCGGCCAAATATCTCTCGGTCTGAGCCCTTAATTTGATAAGGCTCTATCTAAAAGCCGCTATTCCTGTAATTTGTTGTCCCACAACCAAACGATGAATGTCTTCCGTTCCTTCGTACGTATTCACGGTTTCAAGATTCAACATATGGCGGATGACTGGATATTCATCTATGATCCCGTTGGCGCCCAACATATCTCGAGCGTCACGTGCGACATCGAGAGCCATTCGACAGTTATTCATTTTCACTAATGAGACATGATAAGGTTGAATTTTTCCGGCTTCCTTAAGTCGTCCCATTTGCAACGCCAAAAGTTGACCCTTAGTAATTTCTTGAACCATTTTAACAAGCTTTGCCTGCGCCAATTGGTAAGAGGCCAAAGGTTTTTCCTTTTCGAAGATAGTTCTGTCTTTCGCATAATTGAGAGCGGTGTGGTAACATGCGTTTGCGGCTCCAACAACACCCCACGCGATTCCGTAGCGAGCTTGAGTTAAGCAGCCGAGAGGACCTTTGAGGCCCTCGATATTCGGAAGAATATTCTCTTCGGGCACGACGCAATTTTGTAAATGAAGCTCCGAGGTCACACTCACTCGGAGGGAGAATTTTCCCTTCATCGTGCTGGTCGTAAATCCTGGAGTTCCTTTTTCAACGATAAAGCCGCGAACGACTCCATCTAGACGAGCCCACACGATGGCGATGTCGGAGATGCAACCGTTAGTGATCCACATTTTGTTACCGGTGATTTTGTAACCACCTTTAACTTTTTCCGCGCGTGTAAGCATACCGCCTGGGTTTGAGCCGGCATCGGGCTCTGTTAAGCCGAAGCAGCCGATCAATTGGCCTTTTGCTAATTTTGGAAGATACTTTTGTTTTTGCGCCTCGGAGCCGTAAGCATAAATTGGATACATAACAAGGGCGCCTTGCACCGAGCAAAAGGAGCGAATGCCAGAATCGGCGCGCTCCAACTCCTGCATAACTAGACCGTAGGCAATGTGGCCAAGTCCCGGGCAATCATATCCTTGAATTGTAGATCCTAAGAGGCCCATCTCAGCAAATCGGGGAATCAAGTGCTTTGGAAAGTCTTCTTTACGATTGGCTTCCTGTAAAACAGGGATGACTTCTTCACTCACAAATTCGCGAACGGAGTTGCGAACTGCGATTTCTTCGTCATTAAAAAGCGAATCTTCATCCATGTAGTTTAATGATTCATAACTTGCCATTTTCTACCTCTTCCATGTGTATCCTATAATTGCTAGCAAAGGCCCCCCGCGCTGGCAAAGGTTATTTATTGCGCCGGTTTAGACATTTAGGTAGCCTTTAATTCTTATGTATAATCGTGCCGAAGTTGTTGATCAGAATTTTACCAAATTTGTGACTGAAGGCCGTCTTCCCGAAGCGAGAACGTATATGAGTCTTGCGGAGTCAGGCCTCAGACCCGCCGACTTGATCGATCTGTTTGAGAGCCAAGTTTTAAGTCGTCACATGGATTTACAAGCGAGAATTCTAAAAAACTCCAATCAGTGTTTTTACACCATTGGCAGCTCGGGCCATGAGGGAAATGCGGTTTTTGGAAAAGTTTTTCGCAATACGGATATGGCTTTTTTGCATTACCGCAGCGGCGCTTTTATGATTCAGAGAGCGAAACAGACACCGGGCTCCACGCCCACTTATGACACGATGTTGTCTTTTGCGGCATCGAGTGAGGATCCAATTGCCGGAGGAAGGCATAAAGTTTGGGGAAGCCTCCCGCTGTTAGTTCCTCCCCAAACCAGCACTATTGCATCGCATTTACCAAAAGCAATGGGTGCTGCCCTTTCTATAGGCAGAGCGAAAGAGCTGGGATTGCCAAGTGTGATGCCAAACAATGCTGTGGTTCTGTGTTCTTTTGGTGATGCCTCGGCCAATCATTCGACAGCTTTAGGTGCTATCAATGCCGCGGCTTGGACTTCGTATCAACAGGTCAAAATGCCAGTAGTGTTTATTTGCGAGGACAATGGAATCGGAATTTCGGTTCGCACTCCGCGCAGCTGGATTGAGAATAATTTTTCACAAAGACCAGGACTTACTTATTTTAAGGGAGATGGATTGAATCTGCTCGATCTCTATCGAGCGACGCGTGAGGTGGAAGATTACACACGCACCACAAGAAGACCTGCGTTTTTACATATGGAGACCGTTCGTCATTTAGGCCACGCAGGCTCCGATATGGAGTTTAGTTATTCGACCTTAGAGAAAATCGAGGCCATTGAGTTTAACGACC
>JBFWYS010000084.1:0-10613 GCA_050186175.1 Pseudobdellovibrionaceae bacterium | reverse complement strand
ACTGACCTCGTGGGCCATTTCCTCAGTATAAGGAGGATCTGCTAAAAATAGATCAAAAGCTTCACCAGAATAATTCTTTAAAAATGAAACAACATCGCGATTGACGATCGTGAACGGCTCTGAAATCCGGAGCTTCGCGATATTTTTTTTCAAAATCTCGATGGATTTAGGATGTTTTTCTACAAATGTGACTTCTCTTGCCCCCCGCGAAAGAGCTTCGAGACCGAGATTTCCGGTACCTGAAAATAAATCTAAAACCCGTGCTCCTTCCCAGTACTGCATCAAAATATTAAACTGACTTTCCTTAACTCGATCCGTAGTCGGTCGAATATGCGAAGCCTTAAAATCAACGAGTTGATGACCTCGATACTTACCGGAGATAATTCTCATTTCGGCGGCTTACTTTGCTGAGCCTTAGTTTTTTGCTCCAGATCTTTGAGAACTAATTTTCCTTGATCGGACAAAGAGCGAAAATGAAATTCTACAAGGTGCGTGCGTATCTCCGCCGTCTTCACTTCACCGACCATTGCCGGTCCCTCGCGGTTAGAACCTTTAGAAGCGTCGTACTGATGATACATTTTTACGAGCATTACTTTTTCATCAAAAATATGGGTATGTCCTGGAACCTGGAAGCCAGCTGTATAGGTGTAACCGATCTGACAAACTTCAAGAGGTAACTCAGCTTGAAAGCCCACAACCGTCATACGTTTTACTTTGCCCAAGGTAGGGGCTGATCCTTCTTTTGTAATTTGAATATCAAAAGGATAGGGATTGAAATTACTTTCCGGACTCATTTCATTAACTCCTCAGCGGTCGTAAGAATAGAGAAAATATCCTCAAAGGGTTTGGGAATAAATAAATCAGCTCCCATCTGAAGAGCTGTTTCCATATTATGTTCACCCGCATAGGCGGACATCAAAATTACTTTTGCCCTTTTGCCGTTTCCGATTTCACGTAAAACTTGCGGTCCACTCAAGCCTGGCATCAAGACATCTAAAAAAACCAGATCGGGATCTTCGGCTCGCCATTTTTCGAGCCCTTCGTTGCCGTCTTGCGCCCCAATGACATTGTAACCTTTGGTTTTTAAAACTCGCTCCAAAGATCTTCGTACTAGGGGTTCATCATCAACAACTAAGATTTTCATCTTTCCCTCGTAACATTTTGTTTATCCTCAGGCAAATATTAGTCTATTCTTCGACTATCGGCAGCTGAATCCAGAAGCGAGCACCTTCATCCACTTTTGAATCAAGACCAATCCGTCCACCAAATCTTTCGATCATTGTTTTGGACATACTTAAACCCAAGCCAGTTCCCGAACCTTCTATTTTCGTGGTGAAAAACGGCTCGAAGATACGCGTTTGGATCTCTTCAGGAATTCCTGGCCCCGTGTCCTCAACCGAGAGCTCAATCCACTGCGAATTCAATTTCGTAGTTTTAAGACGAATCACACCCGCCTGCTTCATCGCTTGGCAGGCATTGTTAACAAGATTGAAGATTACTTGTTGAATCAGATGAGGCTCTACATCCACTTTAACGCCTTTAGCGTAAAAATTGACTTCACTGCGGTGAGAACGCATTGCAGTCTTTAACATCGGAATCGTTTTCTCCACCAACTCATCAAGTTCAACTTTTTGTTTATTTCCCTCTTTGCCGGTCGAAAACTCGAGAAGATTTTTAATGATCACCTGACTTCTCTGTGCCGCTCGCTCGACTTCAGAGAGATCGGCATAAAGTTGCGAACCCTGTATCACATCTGACATGATCGCCTGTGTCAGGGCCCGAATGCCAGTTAAGGGATTGTTAAGCTCGTGGGCAATGTTTCCTGCGAGCAATCCGATGGCACCCATTTTTTCATTCTGAATCATGCGGCTGGTGAGTTCGCGCGCTTGCGTAATATCCACGTAGTGATTCACCACATTCGTAGAAACCTTCTCACCCTGAAGGCGAATCGGATAGCTGTAAACTTCATAAACTTTAGCGCCGACCGTGATCTGTCCCGAAAAAGGTTCACCCTTTTTTAGTGCTTCTGGCACAGGACAACCTTCACAGGGAGAGTCTTTCTCTGCGAGGCTCTCGAAACACTTTTTTCGGGCCCATTTCTGAGCGAAGTGACGATTGGACCTGAGCAATCTATAATCTACATCTACAATCGCAATCGGATTCTGAATTCCGTCGAAAGTCTTTTCCCAACGGTAAGACACATTTGTCATTTGGTACTCAAGAAGAATTCGGTCGATGGCAAGACTCAAAGACTGAATTCTCTCAGAGATAAAATCGAGCAGACCACCCAACTCCATATCACTTAAAGAATGTTCGAGACAGAGAAGAGCTTCGAACTTAGCTCCAACTCCACTTTCTCCGGGCAAACTAACATGAGAGTCAAGAGGCAGGAGAATCACTTTTCCGAAAGGCCGTGAAAACAGTTCGGCCAAAATTTTACTGGACTGCATTTCATTCACAGAATCACGTTTTGGAAAACCAAAATTATGATGGGCTGTTGCGGTGTGCACAACTCCCGATCGAAAAGTTAAAAATGAAATAGCCTCAGGTGAGGTTCTGTAAATTAGAATCGGATCGCTCAATTTGTGAAATTTCCGCAGCTCTTTGCGGAACTCTTGCATCACCTCTTCAATTGTTGAAAGGCGATTCAGCTCTTTGATAAAACGAATAAGAGCCCGAACGCGCGCAAGTTTTTCTCTTTGTTCGTCAGCAGAAATCTCAATATGAAAAGTTCTTTCGGCCACAAGCTTTTCAAGATTTTGTGTGAGGGCCTCAAGCTCTCTGTTTTGCCGAGTTACTTCTTTGTAGAGCTTTTTTGAACCGATTGTTCCTTCGAAATGTTCAATGGCCTTTTCAATGTCAATTTTCAAATCTGATGCATTAAAAGGCTTGCTGATAAATCTAAAGACAGAAGCCTGATTGACTGAGTTGAGGATGAGTTCATTAGTGAATTTTTCGCTTAAGAGAATGCGAGTTGTATTTGGAGAAACGGCTTTTGCGTGAGAGAGAATTTCGAGACCAGTAAATCCTTGTAGATTTTGGTCGACGACTAATACGGCGATTTCTTTTTCTCTTTCTTTAATAATTTGCAATGCATCTGCCGGATCTTGAACGGCTAAGAATTCAAATTTGGATTCAATTTCAGAAATTTCTTTTTCAAATATTTTTTTAGCAGCTCCGAGCGAAGTTGAGTCTTCGTCGACCCAAAGAACGATACGCACCTGCGCGCCTCTCGCTTCACTTAAGAACGACTCAGTCGGCAATGCTGCTTTCTTTTTCTTTGGATTCTCCGGTTGCATTTTCTACACCTGATTTTAAAGCACTCGACTGAAGGCTAGCCTGAGCAACTAAGGCCGTCCAGCCTGCCAACGCGTTTCCTAAATCATACTCCATCAAGTCTGACAAAAGAACAAAATCCTTGGTTTCAAAAGCGCGAAAAATTTCTGAAAGAGTCGACCATAGTGAATTTTCGGCGCGGGTCCACTGCCCTTCTTGCAAAATCCCATTTGCCAAAAGAATTGCTTTTGCCGGAACTAAACTTCGGACTAGCTCTTGGCAATTTTCAACTACATTCACAAATTGTTGAAATGAAACATCCAAGCCATCAAAACGAATCTTGTCTGCCGTTTTGCGAGTCTGTTCTTCAAGTTGGGGGAGTCGCCCGGCCCAAAAACTTAATAAGTCGACAAGAAGATCACTTGGATGAGCTACGACCACTTCAAGAGCGCACACATTAGAAATCGTCGTGCCGACCTTTTGAGTTTCCTCTTCGTCAGTCAACTCGATTCCATTGAGCTTTACTTTACAAATAACTTCGCCTTTCTTTTGAAACTCTCTTTCGAGAAGTTTTAAAAGATCACCAAAATTACTGGCTGCAGAAAAAAGAGTTTGTATCTCTTGCTTCGTGACTTCGATTGTTCTCATCTACCCTCCAACTTCAGCTCGACCTTCAGCAGCCCTGTTTCCCTGAACAAGATCCAAGGCACATTGAAAGAGACCGTGAATGCGAACTGTTTCTCCAAGAACAGCCCCAAAATCTCCCGGTGCAATTCTTGACTTTTCTGTTTGATACCAACGAATCAAAGAATCGACCTCAGGTTCTAGTTTCCCAATTGTTGAAATGACCTCATCCCCACGATTGAGTATTTCCATAAGAGCTTGGGCTTGAGATGAGGTTTCAATTTTCTGCAACTGCTCCAACATGACCGTGTTCATCTCAGAGAGTCTTCGAATCGCATGTTTAAAACTTGCTGATGTTTGTTTTGGCCACTCTTTTCCTAAATAGATGGCCTCAAGAACTTGCCAACCAAATTCTTGTTCCTCGGTTTCCGTTCCCTGATAGCAAATCATGTCCTGAGTAACAGAAATCGCTTCTGGAATGGAGGCTGTTTTATTTAGAATGGAAAGGATTTGTGAGGAAACACGATCAGATGGAAGTTCATCTTCGGCATCCGCATAGAGAACAAAACTGCCCGGAACTTTTGGGCCCGTTTCCCAATAGCGAACGGTTTTAAAACTGACATTTATAGAAACCTTTCCAACAAGATTCGCCATTTGCAAAGGTCCGCTGTCGCATCCCACAAACAGCAATGAATTGGCGATTAAAGCCATCGAATCTGTGATCGAGGTTTTGCCTACAAAGTTGATGATCCTTACGTCATCAGTAATCGCTTGAATTCTTTCTGCGACAGCCGTTTCTTTTTCTCCGCTTCCGATTAGGACAATCGATCCACCCCAGGAACGAAGAATTTTTTGTACGACAGACTGCCACTTCCAAACCGAATACATTTTTTTGTCATCACTTGCACCGACATGAAGAACGATGTAGTCCCCTGGAACTCGAGTGGAAGGAAGACTCGAAGGCTTTCCCCAATCACCTGGTGCTATATCCAAATCCATCATCATTGCGAAGAGATCCGCTAGATGAATACGATTATGTCTCTCGACCCCGACTTGAGCATAAAAGTAGGCACTTGTATCTCCAGCAATGTGCAAATAGCCATCTGCAGTTCGAGAATAACCAATAACCCTAGAGTTTTGGCTGCACACAAGTTGAGTCAAATAACTTGAAAAGGGCGAAAACGTAAAATTCACTACAAGGTCAAAGTTTTCTGCGCGCAGAGCTCCGCAAAAATGCCGAAGTTTGCCTATGCTTTCGTCAAATGAAGGCTGAAAGCGTAACAGCGGTTCGAAATATTCTTCGGTATCAAAAATAACGGATCGATCAATGGCATCAAGGCCAACTACGGCACCCGCAAATTTTTTTCTGCAGGCATAAACAATCTCAGCATCCGGGTATTGGCGTCGCAAAGCCCGAACTGCGGGCCAAGTTTGTAAAATATCACCCAGCCGTGCTAGCTGAAGAATTAAAATTTTCATTCGGAACCTGCTCTCTAACCAATTCAGTTAAAAGATGAACATAAGCTGTCTCTTCATTGTACCCTTGGCTCTCGCGAACACGAATCGTCGCTTCGTCGAGTTTTTCAAGTAAGGTTTGAAGATATTTTTCTGTCTTTTCGTTCATGGAATCCTCCCGCTGCAATCAGATGCTTTAAAAGGTCTTTGCGAATATTAAGTCTCAAACGTGTTTCATTAAGTGCGTCTCTGATCTTGCGAGTCGCGACAAAAGGCGAGTCTTGTGTCATCAATGAAAGTTGCAAACTTCGTGTATATCCATTGGGATCACTTACAGCTCTAAGTTTCTTTTGGATCTCCTCTTTGAAACTTGTGAGGCACAAAACTTCCATTTTAAAAGCCGACGGTTGTTGAAAAAGACGTGGAAAATGGGTCGTCAACATTTTCTTAACCTCATCCATAACTTTGAGGGCTTTAAGAGTTCGCTCATTTTCAGCAGAAAGGACCTGGGCTGTTTGCTCGAAATGATAATCGACAAAAATTTGAATACTTTTTAGAAGCTGTGACGATTCTTTTTGAAAAGTATGACTTGCATCTCTTTGCGAAAGAATAAACTTCCAAACGCTCCTATCTACATTCTGGATTAAACTGTTAGGCTCAAAAACTGTTTCGAACTGGCTTTCTATTTGCCACATCAATTGGCCGTCACGACGGCTCACATATACCCTTAGGTTGTTTCTCTCGGTTTCTTGCGTGGTAAAAACCGGCTTTTCTTTTTTTAAAATTGAAATCGCGAGCTGGGTCACGACTGACGCTGAAATTCTTTCGGAACAAAGATGGCTTTTTTGCGCACATGGATCACGATGAGGGCAGGGTGAACAAGCCGCCATATTCTGTATCATCCATTGCCCTTCTTTATACACTCCGGTTTCATGCATTTGACTGCTCCCCAGAATGATTTCTAAGATGGCGGAGCGGCTATAAGATGCAAGATGCTTGATGCTTGTGTCTCCTGTTATCAAAAGATCTGTTTGATTTAAAAGCTGAAAGGTGTCTGCAAAGTTCGCGCAAAAAATTTGGACTCTTGACTCTGTCGCAAAGTAGGTTCTCTTAAAGAGTTCAATCTTTGGTTTTTCACTAGGTGCGGATAAGAGAGAGACTGAACAGTCTTTAAACTCAGCCAAAAGACTTTCAATGGTGTTTGCATATTTTGATAGAGGCCAATTTTTTTTGGGATCCGCCGTTAAAACTTGAATGGCGATTTTTAAACCAGATGCCTTCGAAGCTTGTGCTGTTCCAGCATTTAAACATTCATCCAATCGAGGAGCCTCGAGCCCAAGAGATTGAATAAAAAAATCAGAATAGTGAAACAGATTCTGGCGATTTGATTGGGTTTGGTTGAGGTACTGAAACCAATTCCCATAAACGTTCTTTTTTTCTCCCTTTATTTCCAAACCCAGCCTATTTTTTGAATTTAGACTTCCCATCAGAAATCCACTCACTCGATTGTGAGTCCAATTGAGAATCAAATCGTAATCCTGCTCATTAAGCTCATTGATCAAAGTTTCCAAAGCAAAATACGAGGCGTACAAATGAGTCTCTGCTGAGGCCATGGCTTTTTGATAGTTGTCGCGATCAAAAAGAAAAGTTCTATTCATATTCGGAAATAAAGGAACTATAGAGGCACACTGGCGATTGACAAGAAGATCTATCTTGCAATCAGGATAGCGATCACGAATTCCCTTTAAAGCCGGAGCCTGCATGAGGAGGTCCCCAATTCTTAAAAGAGAAATCACCAAGACTTTCATTTTAATAGTTCTCCGAGAGTCTCCCAGACAGATTCTTTTTCGGCGTGGCTATTTTTAGCGAGCCAGTCAGAAAAGCGCGCTCTACCTGCTGGGTTCCGTGCAGTTAGAGTCATCTGTAAATCTTCATAAAGCCTATTAGCGACTAATCGCACGGGGCCAAATAATAAGACGGGTGGTCTTTGCGCAAAAATTTCGGAGATGACCGAAGTTTCAAAAACATCCTCGACTTCATTGAGAAAGAAAATAGATGTTCCAATAGGATACTGATTCTTTGCGCGAATTGGACCCAAAACTTCAGGAAAGAAATCAAAGACGATAATTTTCTCTGAGGCAAATTTTTCTTTAAGTGTTTGAATATGAGTTCCGCTTCCTAAGCCTAAAACCACAATCAAATCGCTCTGAGAGCAAAGTTCACTTACTCGTTCGACCCACTTCTCGGCCTCAGCACGATGAGCACGTAAGGAGCCCAAGCTCTGACCCTGAATAATTGGGACTTCATATCCATCGAGACTTTTTTTCCACTCAAGCATGAGCTGCAATCTCCCGAAGAAGCTTGTTTGCGGACTCAAAGCTTGAGTCCCATAACAACATCAGCTCGCATTCGACCTGAGCCTCGAGCCATCTTTGCTCGATGACCAATAAACTGGCACGGATCATACTGATTTCAAAATCAAAACCTGCTTTTTCGGAATAGCGATCAAGGGCTGCCAGTGCACTAGTAGATTTTCCCGCCTGGGTCGACCATTGAGCCATTAATTGCAAAGCTGTTTTATTTTCGATATTGGCATCCAAGGCCTTTTCAATGTTGGCCCAGGATAAATCAAAATCTCCATGCTGGTGGTGAACCAAAGCAAGCCCAACCCATGCCTTATCGTTTTTGTCGTTTTTATCTAAGGCTTGGCGGAATCGATGAAGAGCGCGCGTGAGTTCTTCTTTTTGTATTTCCAGAGTTCCGTAGTTAACAAGAAGCACATCAGAGTCTGGCGCCAAAGTAAAAGCCTTGTTGTAATACTCCTCAGCCGACTCGAAGTCTCCACCACGCACATGAATGTTTCCGATATTTTTGAAGATATCAAACAATGAAGACTTCTCGTAAGTAGCAGCTAACATGGCGTCAAGATAAAGGTTTAAGGCTTTTTCATCTTCACCCATTTGATAACAAGCCTCTGCTAAATTCGCGAGCGCTCGATCGTCAGGCTCAATCTGGACAATTTGTTCAAAACAATGTTTTGCTTGGGCCCATTTATTTTCTTTCACGAAGATCGTACCAAGCATGCGGATCGCTTCGACATGTTTTGAATCAAATCGAAGGGCCTCACGAATAAGGTCCTGTGCAAGGCGAATTTCACCATGAAAAATTAGCAAAGCTGCATTTGCGAGCAAAGTCGGAATCTCTTGCGCAGTCGTCTTTGAATTTTTGGTTGTAAAAGATCTCCTCTTAATGTGAGTCTCTGTTCCCAAAGTCGAGTCCAGAGCCGGTGGATCTTTTTCAATATCATGATATACGGGTTCTAACATGTTTGCACTCCCTTGCATCACAAAAGAAGAGAGCAACGAAAGTGCCAACGGTGAAATAAAAATAGGCGGCCCTAGAGAGATACCGGCGTCAAAGAAAGACCGTTTTAAAAGAAAAATAAGTCAAGGTTTTGTCTGGACGAAAGAATAATTTCTGGAGTCAAGGATCCCACCAAACTTTAACTGAACTCAAAATAAGGACTCTCGGCCAGGACGGCGGGAGTGCACCCTCTCATGGATGGATCCACTCCGCAAACAACAAAGAAAACTCACTAAAAACAAACGATGCCAAAAATCCTCAAGCCTCTTCGTCCAATTTAGAATCAAACATAGGCATCTTATACTTCGAAACCGCAGTCTTAACCTTCTTCACCTCTTGAAGCTCACGAATAATAAAATTCTTCTCCGCTTCGATACAGGATAGAACTTCGAGATCCTGGGCTAAAATGCGATTCACGTATTCCGTTTTAACTCGAAGGGCCTCGACGATAATTTTTTTGTCAATTGGAGACAGATCTGCGGGCTCCGATTCCTGCTGGCTGAGACCAAGCTCAGAGTCTAGATAGCGAAGCATTTCTAAGATTCTCTCTCTTGTTTCGTAGAACGAATCGAGATTGTCAAAGTTTCTCGATTTCATGAAAACAAGTTCTGACTCATTGAGAGCGTAGAATTTTTCGAGATAATGATTTTTTTCGTTCAATAAGGTAATTACTCGTTGCATGGCCCCTCCTAGGCAGTTTTTCCAGAGTCTTCTTTTTTAAGCTTCTCAATTGCTTGGACCCATCCTTCGTAGAGGGTTTCAAGAATCTTGAGCGCGCTCTTCAGTGGCTCGGCATCATTTTTAATATTCGCTTTTGTGTACTGATCTGTGATGAACATGTACAGATTTTCAAGGTTTTTGGAGATATCCCCACCGACCTTGTGATCGAGAGTATTGTTAAGTTCGAGGACGATGTCATACGCACGCCCGATATTCATTCCGCGTCCAGCAATGTCCTTTTTCTCCGTGCATTCAATTGCCTTCTTTGTAAACTTGATCGCACCTTCGTACATCATCAGCAACAGCTTTTCACGGCTGGCGCTTTGGACAGATGTATTTTTGTACTTCTGATATGCATTTTTCATGGCGCTCTTCTTACCCCCCAGTACTCTCTATTGATTTTTTGATCGGTACATTTTTCGTTTTCATAAGTCTAATTCTTATCCCTTTGGCGCTGGAGGTGCGGTTGATGCCCCGATTGCGCCGACGGCCGAACCTTGCGAATTCAGTTTTGACATTTTTTCTTCGAGCGCAGAAAACTGTCTGCGTAAAGACTCCTCTTTCCGAGCCAACTGACGTTCTTTATTGTCAATCTGGTTATTAATTGAAGTAATTCTATTTTCGAGGCCTCGTTTCCTATTTCCTAAAGGACCAAATCCTGTATCTAAGATAGTTCCGATCTCGCGCTTAAGGACAGGAATGAAACCCGTGTTAAAACCGTCACCTGCTAAAAACGCCTGAACTGACTTTGGCGCCGATGCCAAAGTCGCGGTAAATTTCTGCTGATCAAAATCTAAAGTCCCGTTTCTGTTAAATGCGATTCCAAGTTGAGAGAGACGAGTAATATCTCCGCCTACTCCAAGAATTGTATTTTGCATGACTCGATGAAGCCGCTGTTCGATAGATCTTAAGATCGAATCCCCACCCAAAGTTTTAGTGGTATCGGTTTTCTCAGACATTTTATTCTGATTTTGAATAAAGGATAAAACCTCATTCACGGACTCGACAAATGTTTTTACTTTCCCGCTCACAACTTCAAGATTCTCTTTAACCGAAATATTGACCTGCCGACCTGGAGCCGCTTGTTTGAGATCGAGAGTCAAGCCGGGAATTAGATCTTTGTCTTGATTGTCAGGTAACTCGACTTCGAAACCATCTAATTTAACCCGCGCGTT
>JBFWYS010000083.1:0-10663 GCA_050186175.1 Pseudobdellovibrionaceae bacterium | reverse complement strand
TAGTGGGATTCATTGGTGCGGGCCTGATCTTTGGTCCGAGCGGTTTTAATCTTGTGCATAGTTTGCCTCAAGCAAACATGATTGCTGAGATCGGAATTATCTTCCTGATGTTTGCTTTAGGGCTTGATTTTTCTGTTCGCAAAACCAAAGAAATGCGTAATGAGGTTTTTTGGTTAGGTGGATTGCAAGTCGTGGCCACGATCGCTGTGGTTTCTTTTATTCTCCATCAATTTCTTGGCTTGAGTTCCACTGAAGCCTTACTTGCAAGCTTTGCTGTTGCGATGAGCTCTACGGCGATGACCTTAAAAATCCTTGAAGACAATCGTGATACGAACTCTCCGCAAGGCCGGCCCGCCATGGGATTGGCTCTTGCACAAGATCTCGCCATCATTCCGCTTATTCTTTTAGCCCCTGCCCTAACGGAGATGATCAGTCCCGACTCGCTTTGGATTCGTTGGGGTGAAGGCGTTGTTTTTGATTTCGTCACTCGAGGAGTTATTCTCATCGGGAGTATTTGGCTTTTAGCACGCTTTGCGATTCCCTTTTTGCTCGACAAAGTGATGCGTACCCGCAGCCGCGAACTGTTTTTTTATATGGCATTATTCCTTTGCATCGGAATTGCCTTTGTCGTGAACACTGCCGGATTGACTCTCTCGATTGGAGCTTTTATTGCCGGGGTTCTTGTCTCTGAATCACCTTACGGTCGGCAAGCCCTGAGCGAAATTCTCCCACTTCGCGATAATTTTCTTGGTTTGTTTTTTCTATCGGTGGGAATGCTTTTGGACTTAAATTTTGTCGCTTTACATTTACCAGTTATCTTCGCCTCACTTATCGGACTCATTCTAATTAAGGGTGCGATTATTTATTTGGTCATGCGAGCTCGCAATTATGCACACACTGTGGGTCTTACGACCTCTCTTCTCACTTTCAACATGGGTGAATTTTCTTTCGTTCTTCTTGGCCTCGGAGAAACCCATCATCTCGTTTCGGAGAACACCCATCAAATTTTATTAGCAGTGACTATTCTTTCTCTTGTGTTAACACCTTTTCTGTACAAACTCTCGCCTCGCCTCGTTTCAAAAACAGATTTTGATAAAATCATTCGCGAACCTCTTGGAAAAATTAAAGCCGCCCAGGCGCCTAGTGAAATCAACAACCATGCGATTGTTATTGGCTATGGAGTGGCCGGACAAAATGTCGGAAAAGTTCTCAAGCAGCTTGGGATTCCGTGCAAAGCTCTCGATGTCAATTACGAAACTGTAAAAAAATTATCGGCACAAGGACATGACATCGTTTTTGGCGATGCCTCCAAACCGGATGTTTTGATTTCCCTTGGCCTCGAATCAGCTAAGCTTGTGGTTTTATGTGTGACCGGAGAAACAATGATCGAAGGAGCCCTCCTTGCCATTCGAAAAATCCGCCCGGATATTAAGGTCATTGTGAGAAGCCAGTACTTGCTCGAAGCAAAAAAACTCTCGCTCACGGAGCAAGATGAGATTGTGATCGCTGAATTTGAAACCGCGATCGAGATTCTTGCACGCACGCTTCAGGTTTACGGAGTGTCTTCAAAGGAAATTCATGAGTTCATATTGCTTTCTCGACAAAAAATGGTGGATCAACAGTTTGGCCTCTCAGAAAGCTTAAGACGCAATATTGATCTGCCAACATGGGAAGCGCTTTCGGCTATTCGTCCGGTCAAGGTCGAGTCTTTAAAATCCGCAGAGTCTCTTGCAGGATTGGATATCCGTCGAAAAACGGGGGCCAGCATTGTTGCGATTTTCAGAGAAGGTTTAGGAACTCATCTTCCTGACCCGGAATTCGCAATCAATGAAGGCGATATTCTTTTTGCGATTGGAGACAATGACAGTATTCAGAAACTTGAAGGTCTTTTTGTCCCGGTGACAGACGATTCAGGATCGCTTGAGGTGGCGCCAACATGAGATGGATGATGCTGCTTCTCCTTATATTAGCAGGCTGTGCCTCAACTGAGTTAAAGGCTCCTCAGTCGCGATTTAACTTGCCCGAATCCATGGGAGGGTCTTGGGACGATAGTATTTGGTCTGTTGAAACCGGATTGAGTTCGAACGTAACCATTGAGCCTGTAAAAGATCCGTCAGCCCGGCCTGTGGATCTAAAAGCTGAACCTTTTATTTCTAGTGATACGGCGATGCTAGTTCGAACGGATGTGAGCTTTTCCAATTGGCTCGATAGCTATCTGCGAATCGGCAATGATTCAGAACCCACTCAAGTCGGCGTAAAAATGCAAATCTTGGGAAAACCTCTTTCCGAATCACAAGAAGGCGACATGTCTCTTGCTTTCACGGCGGGCTACGGAAAGAACTCTTCAAAATCGGAAGGAACTAAAAACGGAGAAGAATCGGGAGCAGGTGGCGCCGATGATTTTCCTTGGAAGGCTCGTTCCGAAATCGAGTTTGCAGATCTCTCCTTGGTTTTCGGTTATCGCCTCAACTCTGACACTCTGATTTACCTCGGACCCTTTTCGACGTTTTATCGGTACAACCTATATATCGACCATGGCACTTCTAAAACTTCTCAAAACGACCCCGCAATCGACAGCGCAGCCAAGTATCAAGATAACGGAGCAGGCAAGTCCTACGGTGGCCACATTGGCGCTAACATCCGAGTCACAACAAATTCTTACTTAACTTTCGAGTGGAATCTCTTCCGAACTTCTTTCGAAGAAAAGGAAAACTCTTGGAGTTTTGTAGCCGGCAGCATGGGCACGCGATTTTAGTCTTTACTTTACGCAGGCCGGTCGATTCTTTGCGAAAGCGGATAAAATTTGCTCTTGTAAATAGCGCGATCCTTCGTTGCTAACGTGCACTCCATCGGGACGCATCTTTTCAAGATTTAAAGCGGAGCCATTTTCTAATTTGAGAGTTCCTCCGCGATTTAAAGTCTGAACGATTTGATAGAGATCCAAAATATAACATTGATTTCCTACCAGGCATTGTTGGACTAAAAGCTGATTAATCTTGGCAACGCACTGAGGTTTTGGTGGATGCCACGCTCTTTCACGAATATAATCAGGCGTTTTTTCCCAGAGAATTTTATTCGGATCCTCAACTGGAACTTTTCCCAACACCAATACAATTCCATTGTCCTTTGCAAACTCAATCAATTGCGGAATCATCTTTTGCGGAAGCCCCTCATCGCACATGTCCCAAACTGCATCCCAGTAGAAAGCATCAACACCAATCATTGACGAGGCTAAATGAGTTTTACGATGACCGAGAATTTTTTCGATCTGCTCACTTCCCGTCGGATCACCGAAGCTCGCAGTCATATTCCACACCACGCTTCTTTTTGCATAATCGCGAGTCAAAACAGTTGCAGGCCCTAAACCAAAATTGCCTTTTCCGAAAAGTTGGAATCCAAAATCAAGGCCATAATTATGCATTGTATTCGCACTAATGCTGGCGCCAAAGATCAATGTACGATCAAAAACACAGGTGAATCCAGGGCGCAACTCTTGGCCCTGAACCGTAGAGAAAAAACCAAAAATTAACAGAAATAGAATTATCTTACCCATAAGACTTTTCCTGCAATCACAGGGCCTACACTTTAAGCCTTTCCGTTGAGTTCACCTGTACATTCATCGAAGTTTCGAGCCGAAAAATGGCATGTCTCAAAATGATACGCTGCCGCCGCGCCGAACTATCCAATTTCCCATACTAAAAAAGAGACGGGTAGACCGCCATTTGAAAATTCGATTTTACTCGCGCGAATATATCCATGAGGAGCTTTTAATCTTGAGGCTATGGCCACAGGAACAAGCAGAGCCATTTTTTGAGGAGACAAACTCTTTGCCCAAGAATTTAAAAGATCCTGGTGGGTCGCGCCTCCTTCAATATCAAGGCGATCTCCATATGGAGGATTACAAATAAGCCAACTGTCTTTAGGAATCTCTTTTCGAAGTTGGTTCGAGTCTGCTGTAATGACATGAAGTTCATCGACCTCAGCGAGCTTCAACCAGTTTTCTGTAATGATTGAGCTCATTTTTATATCCGCATCAATTGCAATATACTTTGAGAAAACTTGCGGCCTCTTTTGCGAGAGGAACTGAGCCGATTTCAGAAACAAAGGGCACAGAGACCATTTTTGAAACGAAAAACCTCGCGTTGTAACTGGAGATAAAAGCTGTCTTGCTTCAATTAGAAAAGTTCCCGATCCAGCCATTGGGTCTAAAAGAACAATCTCTCGTAAGCTTGCAAAAGGTCTTCCTTGAATCATTTGCCGAAGACAGTACTGAGCCCATGTTTCTCGGAGAGGCGCCTGCCCTTTTAAATCACCCACGCCTCGTTTGTGAAGAAGCACACCCGAAGTATCGAGACTGAGTGTACAGACATCACTCGAAAAACGCACAAACACTTTTTGAACATCGACTTTTTGATCTTGCTTAGACTCTGTTGAGACCTGAAATTTTCTTTTTTCGAAAACTTCTTTCAAAACTTGAGCGATTTTTTTCTCCTGTCCTAACTTCGATTTCTCTGCAGAAACTTCAAATGCCACTTTTGTTCCCGGAGACAAAAGGGAACTCCATTCGATTTGCATACAACGATGAAAAAGTTTCGGAAACTCGACTGCACGAAACTGATCCACCCTTAAAAGAATTCGATTGGCAAGTTTTAGAAAAAAATTGAGCTGAAGCCCAAGCTCCAAAGGAGCCTCAAACTCAACTCCTCCCCTCATCACTTGAAAATCTGGAAGAAGATGCGAATTGAGCGTACCATTAGATTCTCTTAAAAATGGCCACACTTCAGAAATTTCTTTCTGCAACTCCTCTTCAACTCCCATCGAGCATGCGATAAAGAAAGTTCTATATTTCATAAATTAAAAACGCCAGTACATTTGAATAGCTGGAAAATAACCGTTCTTCGCGTCGAGCTTAAAACTTGCGAGATTTGTGGACGTGAGTCCAATTTGCAAATGATAAATATCCCAAATTTGCAACCAGCTGATATATCCCCCAACAGTTTTGAGATCAAAATCGTAAGACGGACCTATTAGGATCCGATCCCAGTTTTCGAGGATAAATTCGTATCCTGTTTGAATGGAGCGCGATCCTCCGACCTTTATTGCCGAATCTTTATTTTTCAATTCCCATCGAACCAAACTGAATGTCAATGAGGTATGGGAAATTTGATTTCTTGTATCAAAGGAATCGAGAAAAAGTTTAATCGCCACGTCACCAGAGTCACTCCGATCATCGTAAACCATCGAAGTCCCAAGTCCCAGCACCGAAAATTGCGAATTCCATACTCGGGTTTTAAGTGCCAGGTTCGGATAACCAAAGAGATTACCAAGGCCCCAACTCGAAATCGTTAAATTGTTTGTGAGTCCATAGTAGGTATAAGAGGTATAATCGATCATTATATCCCCTTGACTCAAAGTTTGCGCGGTTTCCCCGATCGTCAAACCTTGAGTGATAATTGGCTTGTAACGACTGCTCACATCTCCGCGATCACGAACCAATAACTCATTACGCCCCTTAAAAACCGAATGGCTTGTCGACAAATCAAAGACTGTCACCAAATCGCCCGGTCTAATAAAACCGGCGCCCAAACTTGTTCTCCTAGTAAAGATCAAACGAAGGTCCTTGTCTTTACTTTCTTCAAAACCCTGAAATTCGACGACCGCCAAAATTAATTTATTGTCGTCCTGACTTACAATATAGGCTCGATCGCCGATTTTCCATCCAAAAGATCCATTCATTTTGGCAATCATGGAATCACTCGATTTGATTTCTTCGACATGAGCGCGAATTTCGCCCTGAGGCACTTGCGGATACTGAGAGTGTGCAGAAAACGCAAAGAAGAATAAGAAAAATACGAAACAAAATTTCAAATTCTTACGCCTCCCGAAAAGTCCGCATCCTAAACTCAAAAAACCAAAATAACAATATAGCTAGGAACAAAGACAAAACCCCCAAATGCAACGCGCTATGAATTCCGTAAGTTTCAGTTAAATATCCAATAGAAAAATGCATGACGACCACAAAACCTGAGGAAAAAGTAAAACAATATGAAAGCAATGACTCCATAGATTTACTGAACAGGTGAGAAAAATAAGAAACTGTTAACGGATAAACTCCGGCCATGGTGAGTCCGCATAGAGATAAAAAGAGCGGCTCTACCCAAAGGCCTAAAAGAAAAAACAAGCCTGTTGTCAGCATTAAGAATTTCACCTGGCCAGAGAGAGAAAAGGGCAACTTTTTCCACGTAAAAAAGAGTCGCCCCGCAAAAATAAAAACAAAATACAGGGTTAATCTCTCGTTCGCGGCGGCCAGCGAAAACTCAAAGTCCTTTCTTAAGTAGAGCACCAGCCTTGAGCCAATAACAATTTCAGAAACCACATAAAAGCCAAGAGCAATGGCGGCAAAAATCTGTTGCCGATGAGCGATCAAGCTTTTTCCATCTCTTTTGTTCTGAAGTTGAGGGTGCTCGCGATAAGTTGAAAAACCAAAAAAAGTGCCAATCAAGATCGCCAGAGGCAATGAACTTCCAACCATAAAAGTGCTCCGCCAAGATCCACCGCAATAATAAACCAAAGAAACTAAAAGTGGAGCGAGTAAGGAGGCCAAGCCGTACATTGAATGAAGCCCTGCTAAAATTTGACTTCTTTTCTCAACCGGGCTTCCCTCTTTAGCCAAAAGATTTTGCACAACTCCCATCGCCCCCAGAGATCCCCCAAAAATCACTTGGCAGAAGATCAGAGAGAAAAAATTTTGCGAGAATCCACTCACGAACATCGAAAGACCCATGCTCAACAGACAGAGGCGCAACAAAACTAAAGGATTAAAACTGCGAAGACTGAAGCGACTGAGATAGCTCCCGATCAATCCGCAGAGCGATGCCGCCGCAAAAAAAAGAGAACCAAGCGCGTTGTTAAGCTTTAAGTCCTCTAAAATTTCCGGATAAAGGGGACCTCGAATATTATCGCTAAGACCCAGCGCAAAGAGACTTAAATAGGCTAACAAGAGGAAATAAATATTCACTCTTAGGGTGTATCAAATCCACGGTCCGCTGTCTCTCTTTTGTTACTTGCCTGTTAATGCCTTGAAAACATTTAAGGCATCTGAGCGGTCGATTTGGTTCGTAAACGGTCGACCACTTATCCAGGTATCAATAACTCGTGCGGCACCCGGCTTTTCACCCTCAAAAACTATAAGTTTATAGACCGAAGGCGCCAGTTTCTCTTTAGTTGCAAAGGGCACCCAAGAAGGAGGTTCCGGCATCATCGCTAAAAGGAAATTTTTAAATCTCGGGAAGGCCTGCATCGCTTCGGCTTCAGAGAGTTTCATATTCAAGTCGGCATCATAAGTTAGGAACAAAACTTCGATATACATCAAAATCATGATTGAGGTTCGAATTTCACCTGTCTCAACTAAACCCTTTTTCGAAAACTCGCTAAGGCTCAAACTTCGCAATTTATCAAAATAAGAGATCTTACGTTCGGGTGTAAGAGAGGCCACATATGACGATAAATGAGGCATATGGGCCATAAATTTAGAAAAATAATTTGCAAATGCTTCTTGGAAACAATCCTCTTTGAGATAACTTTTTCCAAAAATATCTCTTTCAGCTGTAGCGCAGTCCTTAACCGAAGGATGTGCTTGTACCTGACGATTGATTGTAAAACCGCCCGAAAACAAAAGTGAAACCAGCTCGATGGTCTCAAGCTGATCAATGTATTCATTGCCGTCGGCCTGCCAGGTAAATATATTGCCTTCTTTAAATGTTCTTAAACCCGACTTGGAATTTCGTGGATCCATGAAGCCTACGGCAATTCCAAGAGGACGAAGTTCGTTGTAAAGGGTCTCAAGTTCTTGAGGCGTCAATCCCGATCGATTTGCAGATCGAACTGGATCTTCGGCATATCCTGCAAATGCCAACCTAACAATTCCACGCAAAATATTCGCAATCCCAAGAGAACCCCAGGTCCACTGTTTTGAATATTGACTGGTAATCAACACCTGAGACTCCGCTGTCCATATCAAACTCTGATTTTTTTCAACGATTTGGCTAAAGCTCTTCACTTCATCGCGGATCGCGTCCTGCTCGTAAACTGCAAATTTTTGAGACATCCCACTTTTTATTAGCGGCGCAGCTTCTTTTAATGACTTCGCTAAATAGTTTTTCTCTAAAAAAGGTCCCTTGCCGTCAAACTCGGCATTGATCCATGCCTGAGTTTGACCCCAAACTAAAAATTCTTTTTCAAAAGTTCTGAGGTGATTGAGAGTCAATGAAGCCGTCTTCTCTTTTTGCTTAATAGGTCTTTCGTCTAAAAGACGTACAATCACCCTTTTATAAGTCTCCTCTATAACTTCGTTTGTTAAATAACTTGGAAATGTCTCAAGCGTTTCGAATTCTCTTATAACGGCATCAATATTCGCAAACGGAACTTCGTTACTACGAGCACTTAAAATATGCTCTGCCGCTAAAAGCGCGCGCATGGACAAGTCCTCGACTTTTTGAACGGCGAGAACATTGTCAAGTTTTACGCCCGCAAAAAGATATTTGTAGCGAAAGCCAAGATCCATCCCTGGCCCCACGAGACTCGCAATATGCGCCCAAGACTCTTTTGAACCCGAAGAATAGTATTCAGGTGATAAGATCACCTGAGCCGCGGCCCGAATCAAAGGAAAATATTTAAGGAAGGGCTTCTCTGCTTTACCTGCATCGAGAAAAACCAGAGTGTCCCGAACTAACTGGATTGTCTTTTCGAATGAAAAAGATTGAGGGGATTTCGGAGATTCAACAAGTAAATACCGGGCTAAAGCTTCAATGGACTTTTGTGTGCGCTCAAAAGCGGCCTCCTCTTTTTGAGAGTAGAAATCGACTTTTTTACTTCCAAAAAAATAAGGAAGAGCGCCTTGAACGTCCACGGCTAGCTGTTCAAGTTTTTCGGTTTTCTGAACTAGTTCTTTAATTTCTGCTCTAGATAAAAGGGTTTCGGTTCCTCCAACCAAAAATACCTTCACTTCAAAAAAAGAAGCTACCAACGGTTCAGGAATCGTACGATTAAGGAACTTTTTACGTTCAAGAAACGACTTCAGCTCCGACGGCAAGTAGCCTTCAGCTTTTGCTCCAACGGTGTGAGCTTCGAAGTCGACGAGACACTTGCGAAGGCCCGCAAAAATTTCGTGAACCTGTTCTCCTTTAGCTTCATTCTTAAAAAAGGCATCAATATTTTTCCCCAAGTCCTCCATCCACCCTGTATCCGTTTGCAAAACGACCGGGTCCTTCTTTTTTTCCTTCTTGTCAAAAAACCGAGAACAGCCCATAAAAGCGAAGGCCACGACAAAAGTAATCAAACAGAAAAGAAAATTCCTTTTAGAAAACATACTCGACTCCTAAACCGCTTCGATTCTCTCGGCCCGTAACGGCGAAAAAATCACGACTGGTTTCGTTTTTTTCCGGAAATGAAATCAAATCAAAAGAAAATGTTGTTTTAATGCCATTTGCGAAGAGCCAAGAGAGATCGCCCGAGACGAGGTCACTTTTATTATCTAGATCAGAAATCCATTGAAGGCCAATATATTTCCATTTTGCAGAAAGCAGAGAAGCATTTTTAAACGGCATCCGCGGTGGTAATAATGTTGCAGGCAAAGACTCGGCAAACTCTCCCTCAAGGGTCGTCTCAGAACTCTGTCGATTGAGATAGGATGCTGTTAAGTAAATTTTTTCAACCATCACAGACACCGAGGGACTCAAATAAACTGCATCGTGAAACACTTGAGTTGTAACATCGTTATCGATCTCAGGCCGTTGAATTTTTTCTTGAATCAACGAAAAAGAAATTTTAGCTTTTTGAAACCTGTGACCTATTTCTCCACCTGACAACTCATGGCGCACAAACTGGGGGGTTAAAGAAATGGGAACTTTACCAGAAACATGGCTAAATTTTCCGTCGATCGAAAGCAACGCCTGATTCATTGGTTTATTGGTATAGAAAACATCAAAGTAAGAACCAAAATCGACCTTCCCACCAAAAGAGGTAAAATATCCCCGTTGATTGACCACGTCTTTCACCTCGGGCATGACGATCGAGAACTGCGTTTCAGCAGGCTCATCCAAAAACACGACCTGATTCGGCGGCGGACGAAACCAGGGATTTGTTTGTTCAAACTGTCCGTCTTTGATTTGGCAATTAGCACCTTGATCCGGAATAAAAAATGGCAGATACGAAAACTGAAAAGCCAAATTTTTATTTTCAGCTTTAACACCAACATGCACGAGTCCCGTTCTTTCAGGACGAAATGGGTTCCACTCAAATACAGGTTCTACAACTCCGAGGTTCCAATTTTTTTCAAGGGTTGAGGGCGCCAATTTTTTTCGGCCGGCAGAAATAATAAAATTCTCAGAAACATAACCATCAAAATACATTTCAGAAACACGCAGATAGTGAAAATCCTTTTGATCTAAACTTTGCATTCCACCAAGGTCTGTAAAAAATTGAAAGTTTGATTCAGGACTGCTATGATACAAAAAATCTCCGCTAAAATAAGAATATCCAATTCGACTCTTTTTCGAAGATTGAGTAACACCGGAAAAGGAATTTTGTCCTAAACCGATTTCTTTTTTTGAAACGGAGCTTGAGCTTTTTTGAGGTGTTGGAGCAGAAGTTTGAAGCTGATTTT
>JBFWYS010000082.1:0-10666 GCA_050186175.1 Pseudobdellovibrionaceae bacterium | reverse complement strand
GTAAAAAGTCTCTCGCATTTCTCCAGAGCGAATAACGATGAACCTATGGCCCCGGCACGACTCAACGATATTTGCGAGGAGGCCCTTGTTCTCTGCCGAGAAAAAGTTGTGAAGTCTGGGGTTGAGATGCGCGTAGAAAATCGATCGAATTGTTTAATTGCCTGTCACTCACACCAAATTGGACAGATCATTGTGAATCTTGTGGGAAACGCGTGCGATGCCGTTGGCACTTCACCGAAAAAAGATATTAATCTCAGCATCTACACTGAGAACGATTTTGTAAAATTAGAAGTTTGGGACTCAGGCCCAGGTGTCAAGGACGAGGCAAAACTCTTCCGACCTTTCCATACGACGAAGTCAGCAGGAAAAGGCACCGGCTTAGGATTAATTATTTCAAAACGTCTTGTTGAACGTCATGGCGGGAAAATTAGTTATAAACGTGAAAACGAAAAAACCTGCTTTACGGTGGAACTTCCACTCTTAAAATCCGAAAGCTCCAAAGCAGCTGCTTAGTTTCGGCCTTGCCTCCTACGGTGAAGAATAGACGATACGAGTTTTGATACTTCTCGAAAGTCTGCGAATTTCTTCAGCGACTGAATCTGCTTCCGCTTTTTCTAGATCCATAATCAGGTAACCGATGTTTGCGTCTGTTGCCAGGTATTGATATTGAATATTTGCGCCTGCACGTGAGGCGACGGAGTTGATTTCGCCGAGGACACCGGGCTCATTACGATGAACATTTAGAATTCGCGTCGTGCCTTGATGCCCTGGCAAATCTACATGTGGAAAATTAACTGCTCCCGACGAAGAACCAATCGTTAAATAACGAATAAGACTTTCTGCGACCTCGATACCGATCGCATACTGCGCTTCCTCTGTGCTTCCACCGATATGAGGAGTCAAAATTACATTGGGCAAGCCCTGAAGATCTGTTTTAAATTTCTCTTTGTTCGAAGCCGGTTCCCAAGGAAAAACGTCCACGGCTGCACCCGAAATATGACCGGATTTAAGTGCCTTTGCTAGCTCTTCGATTACAACAACAGTCCCGCGGCTTGCATTGATCAAAAAGCTTCCCTTTTTCATCGTGGCGATTTGCTCGCGTCCAATCATATCTTTTGTTTGGGTCGTCTCGGGGACGTGCAGACTGACAAAATCGGAGACCTTTACCAACTCCTCTAAATTTGTGCAGGGTCTTGCATTTCCAAGTGGCAATTTTTTTACGACATCATAAAAGACAACTTTGAGTCCGAGCGCTTCGGCTAAAATACTCAGCTGACTTCCGATATGTCCGTAACCGACGATTCCTAGCGTTTTTCCGCGCACTTCTTTTGAACCTTCAGCCGTCTTCATCCAATTTCCGGAATGAGCTGCTGTATTTCGATCTCCCAATTGCCGTGACAAAGCTATCATTTCGCAAATAACCAATTCAGCAACACTGCGAGTGTTACTGTGGGGGGCATTAAACACCGGAATACCCTGACTACGGGCTCCGTTCACTGCAACTTGATTGGTGCCGATACAAAAAGCACCCACCGCCAAAAGACGAGGAAACTCTTGAAAAAGTTCGGCTTCCAAATTTGTTTTCGACCGGATTCCAAGAACATCGTAATTTGGAAGCAACTTGCGCAGTTCTTCAGCAGACGGTGCATGTGAAATTAAATCCACATGAAAACCTTCGGCCTCAAGAATGGATTTTGCGACGGGATGAATAGCTTCGGCGAGTAAAATCGAAAGAGGTTTCATAGGCTCAATAGTGGAAGAAAAATACAGGCTTGACAAGATCTATCCCGGGCCGATGTCATTGAGGTATGACGTATCATCTCTTAGTTGTTGACGACGACCCTCTCATTCATGAAGCCGTGCGTTTGCTGCTCCCGGCGCATTGGAAAATGCAGAGTACTTACTCTCTTTCTGAACTCAATCCTGACGAGTTTTACCATGCAGCTGCTGTTGACATGCGTCTCGACCCCAAGAGTGACAAGGCCTGGGGACTCGAAGCCATAAAAAAACTTGTTTCTAACAATGCGAAAATCGAAGTCATAGCTATGAGCGGTCTCTTGGATATGGAGACAATGGAAAAAGCTTTGCTCGCGGGGGCTCGAAGATTTTTGGCAAAACCCCTAGGCAAAGATGAATTCTTAGGGATCTTAGAAAAAATTGAATCGCTTTTACAACTGCATTTTTTTAACACTCATCATTCGGATCAAAAATGGATCGGCAACTCACCGGCCTCTTTTCAAATCAAAGAACAAATCGCTCGCCTTCGCGGTGAACCGGGGCCGATCTTAATCGAAGGGGAAACCGGTACCGGTAAAGAAGTGGTGGCCCATCTTTTAAATTTTCAAGAAGGAACCCGGCCTTTTGTTCCACTGAATATTGCAGCGGTTCCTGAGAATCTTTTTGAAGCTGAACTTTTCGGATATTTAAAAGGTAGTTTTACTGGAGCAGATCAAAATCGTGTGGGCTTGGCAGAAGCCGCTCAAGGCGGGGATTTATTTTTAGACGAAATCGAGGCTCTTACTCTTCCTTTGCAAGTTAAACTTTTGCGTTTTTTGGAGTCTGGCGAGATTCGCAAAGTGGGTGCGCGCGAAAGCCGAAAGGTAAATACAAGAGTTATAACCGCCAGCAATCAAAACTTAAAAGAACTCGTGAAAGCTGGAAAATTTCGTGAAGATTTACTTTATCGGTTAAGTAGCCGAAAAATTGAGCTCCCTCCACTACGCGAAAGAGCCGATGATATTCCAGACCTGGCGAGACATTTTTTATTTTTAGAAAAACCAAGACGCAACAAGCAGCTTACCGACGAAGCCCTTCTGTATCTAAAAACACAAGGGTGGCCAGGGAATGTCAGGGAGCTAAAAAGAGTTCTTGAACAAGCTTCTTTGTCATCGCCGCTGCCTTTGATTCGCAAAGAAGACCTCACTCGTCTCACCAGCACAGAATTTTCGCAACAAAATATTTCTTACGACTTGAGCCAAGGTCTAGGTCCGCTCATTTCAAAAATTGAAGCCGACATCATTCGCAAAACCCTCGCTGAGAGCAAAGATGTCGATGACGCTGCGAAAAGGCTTCAGATTTCTCGCTCAAACTTGTATAAGAAAATCAAAGACTATGAAATTGAGGTAAAAGAATCGTGACAGACGCGACAAATACATGGTGGAGCCCCATTTTTCAACAGACAGCTTTGATCGTTTTGTCTTTCATTTTTATTTCAGGCCTAGTTGTCTATCTCTTCAGAACGAAAAATCACTACTTCACCACATCGTGGGCCAGTATCAAAAGTTGGCTGATCGCAGCTCCTCTGTTCTTTTTGGCGTTTGGGTCTCCAGAACCTTGGCCACTGGTTATTTTAACTTTGATTGCGCTTTTAGGAGCTAAAGTCTTTTTGCAATTGGTTGGAATGTACCATCGCTCTTATTTTGTCTGGATCGTTTATTTTGGAATTATTGCTCTTGCTTATTGTATCCACGCACAGAGAGTGGACCTTTATAACTTGATGCCGATGATTGTCTTGGGGGCGTTATGTTTAGTTCCGCTGATCCGCAATAACTACAAAAGGATGTTGCAGTATATTTCTTTAGCGCTGATTTGTTTTGTGTTTTTAGGTTGGGCCTTTATGCACCTGGGATTAATCATGCAGTTCCCGAGTGGAATTTATCAATTTATGTATTTGATTATTCTGACTGAGTTTTGTGACAACACCAACTTGGCTTTGAGCCGTCACCTCGGAAGCGGCGTTATTTTTGACGGCATTAATCAAAAGCGAACTTACGTTTCTACCGTCGTTGCCATTGCTCTTACAATTTTACTTGCCTATGCAATGAGACATCTTCTGCCCGATTCTGCTGAACGCTACTGGCACGTAGCGGGATTAGTTGCAGCTTTGGCGGGTCTTATCGGCGATTTAGTTTTGACCGTGATCCGAAGGGATCTTGGAATTCGTATTATGGGGCCTTTTATCATCGGCCGCGGTGACTTCTTATCACGTGTAGATCGCCTCATATTTGTTGCTCCCATTTATTACTATGTGATGACTAAAGTGGTTCAACACCTAGAACCTTTCGCATCGAGAATGGGCCTATGAAAGAATGGGACTACGATAATCAACAATGGACTCGTTTAGCTCCGCACATTAAGCATCTGCCTCTTTTTACGCGCCATTTTGATTTTTTCAGCTTTTGCATTCGAATGCTTTGGGCTGTCATACTCAAGTTCTTATTTCGCTTTTATATTCGTTTGCACGTTAAGGGTGATTATAAAGAGCTCTACAGAAATTATCCGCGTCTCTTGATTATTTCAAATCACGCGAGCCACTTAGATGCCACAGCGATCGCAGCCTCAGTCCCGCAAATTTACTGGCGACATTTATACATCGCGGCCGCCAAAGATTATTTTTTTTCGAATCCGATATTCACTTTCTTTTCTCAACACTGCTTGGGAGCCATTCCGTTTGATCGAAAAGATAAAAAAGGCGAAAGCATTCAACTGAGTCTAACACTGCTTACGAATCTAGAAAGAATTTGGCTCATTCTCTTTCCAGAGGGCACTCGCTCTAAAGACGGAAAGATTCACGATTTTAAAAGAGGCGTGAGTCTCTTTTCACAAAAAACACAGACTCCAATTTTGTTTTTATACCTCGAGGGAAATGCAGAACTATGGCCAAAAGGCCGCCCTCTGCCGCTGCCTGGAAAACTTGTTATACATGTTGGACCTGTTCACCCCCCAGGACCTATTGAGCAAGTTTATGCGAACTTTCGCAAGTGGGTCGAGACGATTAATCCAGATGCCTTTTCTAAGCCTCCTGCGCCTGAGGAAATTGGAACTCCAGTTATTTCCGAGGAGAATCTACAGCAAGATTGGAGCAAGCCGCTAGAGACGGATGAAGAGGATCGCGATAATAGTTTTACACACACGGAAGAAGATTCTTCGGATCGGTCTTGAAAGCACGAAACGGCAAACCGCCTAAGTTAAAGAAAATTGATACCCGCTTCCATGCACAGAGCGGATGTAGTTTGATCGCGCGCCCATTTTTTTGCGCAATTTAGAAATATGCGTATCAACACTACGACTGATGATGTGCACATTTTCGCCCCACACGGATTGCATTAACTCATCACGAGTCACAACCTTTTGCGGATCACGAGCCAATTGCAAAAGAAGCTTAAATTCAATTGGAGTGAGATCGATTTCGCTCTTATTCCCGTTTTCCCATAAGAAAGCTTTTTGCAATCCCATGTGAATTTCCAAATCACCAAGTCTCTTTGACTCTGTCTCTTGAGTTTTCTCTTGGCTCTTACGAATTCGGTTTTCAACACGTGCCTTGAGTTCGATCGCTTCAAAAGGTTTGGTGATGTAATCGTCAGCACCAATTGAAATTCCGAGAACTCGATCTGACAGAGTATTCTGTCCCGTTAGAAAAATCAGAGGAATTTTTCTAAGCACTTCATCTTTTTGAATATCTGAAGCGATTTGAAATCCATCACCATCAGGAAGAACCACGTCCAACAAAATGCAATCCCATGCTCTTACACGAAGAGCCGCTTTTGCCTCTGCACAGTTGCGCGCCCAACTCACCGAAATAGAAGGCGCTAAAGCACGGCTTACCAAATGATAGCTGTCCTCCGAATCTTCAACCAAAAGCAAATAATGAGTAGCGGGGCCACTTAAATAATTGAATCGTTGGGAAGATGGCAAATCAACCATGCTGCTACCTGAAAAAGTGTTAATTTTCGTCAATAACCCCCTATAAGAACTGATTTCTGTGTAAACTCAATCATAAAATGAAAGGAAAACCTGCATCAGACTGGAGAATCCCAAAAAAGTCTGATTTATTGGATGGATTATGTCTCTATATCTAGTTGATGAATTTAAGAGTTTCTTAGTAGTTGATGATTCGATCGACAACTGCGACTTAATTGAAGCGTACTTGAGAAAGCCCAATCTCGAACTCACCTTTGCACATTCGGCAAACGAGGCTTTCGAAAAATTTAAGCAAGGCCCTTTTGACGCTTTATTGCTCGACTATGAGCTTCCCGATGCGAAGGGACCTGATTTACTCCATCAGTTTCGTGCCTGGGAATCCGAACAGGGGTTTTCGAACACTCCTTGCTTTTTAATTTCGGGTCATGATTCCGTCCCTGATGCACATTTCTATGCCGCTCACATCCGCAAACCCTTCTCTCGTGCCCAAATGATTGAAACAATAAATAAATGGTACAAACAAACACGCCGGGATGGCGGGTTAGGAGCATCTATGGAAACAAATATCCAACCAGGAAGTTCTAAGTACATCGTTAAGGTCGAAAGAGATTTGGAAGATCTGATTCCAAACTTTGTAGCCAATCGAAAAAAAGACGTTCGGCTTTTAGGCGAGTGGATTCAGACTCAGAACTACGAAGAGATTCGTCGGCTGGGTCACACGCTCAAAGGTGTTTGTGCCTCTTATGGCTTCCCTCAGCTAGGTGAAATGGGCAAAGAGCTTGAGGCTCACGCCAAGTCTCAGAACCCAACTGAAATTTCGAATATACATAAAAAAATGGCGGACTTTGTCGAAAATCACCGAATCGAGTTTGTCTGATTCGGTGATTTGAGAGATCGATTTTTAATTGAACCAAGGAAACATTGTAATCTGAGGGGTCGTTTGTAGAGTCATTAAAAGAATGAGCGTTAACGACAAAAACGCCAATTCAAACAATTCTTTTGATTGCCGGCGTAAGTAGATCTTTCTAACCATGGCTCCCCTCCTAGTTTGCCTTCATCATTTTCCTGCTAAATCAGACTCTCAATTTGCCACCTAAAAAACTTCCTGACTTGTTGTTGATTTTGTTGCTATTCATTCATAAGCGTTTTTGAAATTGACGTAAGACGAGGAACCCATGACAGAAACCTTACAGAAACTAGACTTAAGAATTGGAAATTATGAGTGTCGCGCGATCCCCACCGGATTTTTTGGTCTCGACGGAGGAGCCATGTTTGGTACGGTTCCGAAGGTGTTATGGGCAAAATCAAATCCGCCCGATGATCAAAATAGAATTCAAATGGAAGCCCGCGGACTTTTGCTCAAAAGCCCTGGTAGAAATATTTTAATCGACGTCGGAAACGGCGGCGATTTTGTGGCCAAGTACGGCGAGAAATTAGGAACGAAATTCGCCGAGATGTATGGAGTACAAAAAGACGGAAACTCCCTCGAAAAATCGATCCGCGCCCAAGATTTAAAGCTTGAAGATATTACCGACGTTGTGCTCACTCATCTGCACTTCGATCACGCAGGTGGATCAACAACGGAACGAAACGGAAAACTCGTTCCGACTTTTTCGAACGCGAAATACTACGTACAGAAAAAAAATCTTGAAGTGGCAAGTCATCCAAACATTCGCGAGAAGGCTTCTTATTTCCCTGCGAACTATCAACCGCTGGTGGATGCCGGCGTGTTAACTTTGCTCGATGGAAATGTAGAAAACTTTATTCCTGGATTGAGCTCGATTGTTTCTAACGGACATACCCAGGGCCATCAGATGATCAAAGTTTCTGACGGAAAAAAATCTCTGCTTTATTGTGGTGATGTGGTTCCAACAAGTTCGCACGTCAGGCTCGCATGGGTGATGGGGTATGACCTTGAACCCTTACGATTGATCGAAGAAAAAACCAAAGTTTTAAGCCAAGCTGCAGACGAAGGCTGGTACTTGTATTTCGAGCATGACCCTCATGTAGAGGCGGCTCAGGTACAAAAATACGGCAATGACTTCGCAGTTCAGAGCCGATACGTCCTTTCGCAGAGCGCAAATCCCTAAAAGAGCCTTAAAATCTCTAAGGAATCTTCAACTCAAAGTTGAATTTTCCCAAAACTCCCGACATATTGTCACCTTCAGTGGTCGCGTAGCTCAGCTGGATAGAGCAACTGCCTTCTAAGCAGTAGGTCGGTAATAAGCGGCTTTTGATAAGCGTTTGAAGTTACAAGGAGATTTAAAAAGTATAGTTTTTGAAAACAGATTTTGGGGGGCACATGGGGGGCAATTTACCTGAAACAAGTTGAACACAGTGCGCGAAGTTTTTTTTCAAAATTTGTGTTTAAGTCCATTGTCTAAAAAAATTTAAAAGTGGTGCCATAGCTCAGTTGGATAGAGCAGCTGCCTTCTAAGCAGCAGGTCGAATGTTCGAGTCATTCTGGCATCACCAATTTCAAGGGGCATTTTTGAATTTTAATAAAAGCAACAATGTCAAAAAGGCACTTGAGCGCCTTAATTCCAAACAACGCACTCGAGTAGAAAAACTTTATCCAGTTGTTAATGGTGTAAAAGGAGCTGCAGCCGAAGAACTCGAACGCATCATTGTTTCCGAATACCTTACAATGAATAAGCCTCGAATCTTTCAAGTATTTCAAACAAAGACAAAGTTCTCTGATGTAAAAACACGAGCAGGTAAACTGAAAGATAAATACGGCCTTCTTGAATTTGATGACCATAACCAATATACTCACCAAGTAACTGTAGATACTCCTTCTGCTATAGAAATTTCTTTTCTTTCATTTAAAAAAATTCTCATTCGACCAAAAAATGAAGACGGCGAATTTATAGGTACTGAAAAGGAGCCTGAAACTTTATTCTACATTCTATCCGTAGAGTTTCTTAAATTTGGCGACAGCACTCTTGTTGTTATAAAATATCCTCCCTTAGTTATGGAAACTGGAAAACTTCATGACTATGAGCCAGAAGCAAATTTTGTTACGTCTTGGATCAACGATAAGTTAAAAGTTGATCCTTCACCCGTATCTCTAAAAGCTTTTTACGAAAAAATTGACACCTCAGTGGATTATCAACGCTCAGGTTTTAAGGCTAGAGGACTGTCAGTCAGAAAGAGCTTAATCGACGCCTCTTTCGGCATTGATATGACAAAAAATCCGAACCCACCCAAAGTTTACCAAGAGGCCGACGAAGTTCTGCAGGAAGAAGCCGCAAAATGGGTTCTTGCCGAATTAAACGCAAAAGACACTAAGCGGACATTCTCCGAACCTCAAAAGCGGTTAATTGAAAAGACCATAGAGGGCATGAAATTTGCTGAACGATATTTCAATTTGATCCATACAAGATGTAAGTTCGGTCGTGGATACTTAAAGTACGAAAAGAAAAAAGTCCGTCTTAATTATACGTTAGAATACGAAGAGGATCGCTTTCCTTTAATTCGATGCAGACGACAAGGGTGGGAGTCATTTGAGCCGGCGTTCACAGCTATTAAAAAATTCATTACAGAATCTTGATCTTTCTAGGGAAGATCTTAATAAAATTCTGGACTGGTATGATGGACTTCATGCCAATGAAATTGTTTTTCCTAAAGAGCTTTCCACGCGATACCAATTTGGGATTGCTTTGTCTCAAAAGGTTTTACTTCGGCTTGCTCTTAGAAAACTGTTTATACCGTTCACTCTTCCTAAAGTGCATTCACAGCTCCTAAAGTCGTTTGCCACCCAAGGATATGAGTTAATTCTTACTGATGATCTAATTGAAGAAGTCCGAGCGAATGGCTCCAATCCAAGCGAAATTACAGCTGTGACAGGTTTTAAAAAATGCGTAAGTCGCTAAAAGACAAGCGTATTGTAAAACGCGATATTGGACTGAGTTATTCAGAGCAGATTCAAGCTCATTGCAAGATCAATGAAGCTGAAGCAAAGTCCCTTTTAAATAAATATATTTTAAAGAAAACCATTCACAAAACTACGAAAATTCAAGGTGATGCTTTAGAAAAAGTTGTCGATTATTTTCTTCGCAAAAGTGGTCTGTTTACAAACGTAAGAGCTGACTTCAAAAGCTCTGTTCATCAAATTGATCACCATGCTATGTTCCAACCTCATGTAGCGAGAATATATTTTCAGTTGTTTGAAGACGGAACCGCGAAGGTGCTTGGCGAGTCAAAAAACTACTCTAAACACAAAAAACCGTTGGGTGTTGATATTGTTTACAAAGTGGAGGGAATTAAATCTCGCGTAGGTTACACGTTAGCTATGTACTTCACTAGAGGAGGAATGACTGGTGATGAGTTCCGCGCGGCTACAAAACTAATCCATGACTTTTGCAATTCTTCAAAAACTTTGTCCGTTGTTTTCAGCGATGACGATTGGGAGTTTCTCAAGAAACGTCCCAAACTTTTTCAAAAGCTCCTTTTCGCAAAAATCGAGCACTTCAATGTAACTAATAATTTCAAAGTAAATTACGCGATTGTACCCAGTTGGGGTAATTAGCAAGAGGAGTTAACGTGACCAGTTCAGTTTCTATTCTTGGTCCATTTATTGGTCATACCACTGACTCGTCTATTAAAATCTGGCTTCGCAACAAAGCAGGAGGAATGGCAGTCATACAGCTATTCCAAGATCAAAAACCTTTTGGCAACTATCAATTAGTTGAATTTAAAAAAGAAAATCTCTGGGCTGCTACTGTCACTTTTAACAATTTAAATCCTGACACTGAGTATACGTACTGCATCTTTACCAATGAAAACTGCCAAACACTATTCCCGCTGAACGATATTAGTCCACAAGACTTAAAAGTTCGGACAATGCCAAAAGAGTTCGATTGGGATAAGTACCGATATGATTTCCTCTTGTTAAGTTGCAATAATCCTGATCAATCCATCGACAAAATGCACAACCGAGATGGCTATGAAGTCTGGCATTCAC
>JBFWYS010000081.1:0-10688 GCA_050186175.1 Pseudobdellovibrionaceae bacterium | reverse complement strand
CAACATTATGGGCTTCTGCAAAGAATTTAATGCAAAGACACAAGATAAAGCAGGTGATATCCTTCCAGTAGAGATCACTGTTTATCAAGATAAAAGTTTTACGTTTATCACTAAACAACCTCCTGTATCCCGCATGATCTTGAAAGAGGTCGGGATTGAGTCAGGTTCTAAAGTGCCTAACCGTGATAAAGTTGGCAAATTGACTAAGCAACAGGTCATGAAAATTGCCAATAATAAACGCCAAGATATGCGTGCGGAGTCGGACGAAGCTGCTATGCGGCTTGTCATGGGTACTGCGCGTTCAATGGGTGTTGATATTGTTGAGTAATTCGCTCAGCAAAATAGTTGTTGTTATTTAAAGGAAATCAGAATGCATCGTAGCAAAAGGTTTCGGGAGATAGATAAGTCGGTTGATAGAATGAAAGTCTATTCGCTGGCAGAAGCTATCGAAATTTTACAGAAATGTCCGCCGGTCAAATTTGACCAATCGGTGGAACTGTCGCTTAAAACAGGCGTCGATGCCCAGAAGTCTGATCAGCAAGTACGTGGAACTGTATCTCTACCGAACGGTACAGGCAAACGCAGTACGATCCTCGTTTTCGCAAAAGGTGAGAAAGTCAAAGAAGCCTTGGACGCTGGAGCTGACTACGCTGGGAATGAAGAATATTTTGAAAAGATCAAGAACGGTTGGACCGATTTTACTGCAGTCATCGCAACTCCAGATATGATGCGCGATGTCGGTAAATTGGGGAAAGTATTGGGCCCTAGAGGTTTAATGCCGACTCCAAAAGGCGGCACTGTGACGACGGATGTTGCAAAAGCTGTAGCTGAAGTCAAAGCCGGAAAAATCGAGTTTAAATCGGACAAACATGGAGTAATCAATACTCTTGTTGGTAAGATTTCGTTCAATAAGGAAAAACTGGTTGAAAATATCATCGCATTGCTCTCTGCAATCACTCGATCTAAACCATCGACTGCAAAGGGGCAATATCTTAAGTCGATGGCCCTTTCTTCGACAATGGGCCCAGGCTTGAAGATCGACCTATCTTCGATCACTGAAATTCATGGGGCGAAAGAATAACGATGAGACCTGAAAAACAATTCCTATTGGATGAAATCCAAGAAAAAATCGTCAATGCAAAAGCACTGGTCTTTGCTTCTTATAAGAAGCTTGAGCCTAATGCTGCTGCAGGTTTTCGTTCTAATCTTGCAAAGACAGGCGGATCTCTTGAGGTGGTTCGTAAACGTATCCTCATCAAAGCAGCTCAAGTTGCGGGTGTTACCCTTGATAAAGAGCTTCTAGAAGGACACATCGCCGTCTTTTTTGCAGATCAGGATCCAGTCCAGACAACTAAGACAATTTATCAGTTCTCCAATGAGAACGAAGATGTCTTAAAAGTCCTTTGTGGACGGTTTGAAGGCTCGATCTGTACTGCGCAAGACGTAGAACTGATCTCTAAACTGCCAAGTAAAGATGAAATGCGTGCACAGCTCCTCGGTACCTTGGAAGCGCCGCTTTCACAAACATTGGCCGTTTTTGAAGCATTAATGACAAGCGTCATTTATTGCATCGACAATAAATGCCAGCAAAGTAACTCATAAATTTTTAACAAGATAAGCAAAGAGGTTTAACCGTGGCTACCCAAACTATTGATCAATTAGTCGAAGAACTCAGCAAATTAAGCGTTCTCGATATGTCCAAACTCAAAACAGCTCTCGAAGAAAAGTGGGGAGTAAAAGCAGCGGCAGCAGCGCCAATGATGATGGCAGCTCCTGCAGCAGCAGCAGCTCCTGCAGCTGAATCAACTGAGTTTAAAGTAACGCTCGAAACAACTCCAGATGACAAGAAAATTGGAGTGATCAAAGTCGTGCGTGAAATCACAGGACTTGGATTAAAAGAAGCTAAAGACATGGTCGACGGCGCTCCAAAAGTTTTGAAAGAAACTGCGCCTAAGGCTGAAGCTGAAGAGATTGCTAAGAAAATCACCGCAGCAGGCGGCAAGGCAACTCTGAAAGGTCTCTAAGAGATTAGAAAACCGAGTATCGACGGAGCAGAAGTCATGAAATAATGACTTCTGCTCTTTGATTTTGAAAATTATTTTTTTATAAAGATTTAAGCGTAGGAGCTGTTTCAATGCTAAAAAGGCCGCCTCAACGGGTGAGTTTTCGTGGTAGAGAAGAAATTATCGATCTGCCCAACCTCATTGAAATCCAAATCAAGTCATACAATCAATTTCTTCAAGCCGACAAGATGCCCCATGAAAGGGAAAATATTGGGTTGCAAGAGGTCTTTACTGAAATATTTCCGATTAAATCCTATGATGAGAAGACAATCCTTGAGTACCTCTCATATAGCTTGGGCGTACCTAAATACACCGCTGAAGAGTGTATCCGCCGTGGAATTACCTATAACGTCACTTTAAAAGTTAAGTTTCGTCTGACTGATGAAACGGGCATTAAAGAGGAAGAGGTCTATATGGGGACCATTCCTGTCATGACGGAGAAAGGGACGTTTATCATCAATGGCGCTGAACGGGTCATCGTATCCCAGCTTCATCGTTCTCCCGGCATTGCATTTGAACATGAACGTCACATTAAAGGATCCATCATTTATTCCTTCCGCATCATCCCTTACCGCGGAAGCTGGCTCGAAGGAGCATTCGATACAAACGATCTGATCTACATCTATATCGATAGAAAGAAACGTCGCCGTAAGATCTTAGCGACCTCCTTTATCCGAACCCTTGGTTACTCAACCGATTCCGATATCATTGAAGAGTTTTTCAGCACGATCAAGGTGAAGATCAAGTCAGACAAAGATTTCCCTAAACTCGTCGGTAAGATTTTAGCTGAAGACGTCGTCGATGAAGAAAGCGGCGTGATCTTTGGTAAAGCTTCTGAAAAGCTGACGACTGCGATGCTTAAACGGATGCTCGACGCAGGAATTGCCGTCGTCCGCGTTGCGGAAGATGCCGATGAGACCAGCCCGATCATCAAAATGCTTGCCAAGGACCCTAACGATTCTTATGAATCTGCCTTAAAAGACTTTTATCGCAAGATCCGTCCAGGCGAGCCAGCGACGTTGTCGAACGCTCGTTCTGCAATCATGCGTCTTTTCTTTGATCCGAAACGCTACAATTTGGGAAGAGTCGGACGCTATAAGCTCAACCGTAAGCTTGCGCTTGATACTTCTGATGAAGAATTGGCAATGGTCACCCTGCGTAAAGAAGACGTCATCGGCGCTATCAAGTACCTGATCCGTTTGAAGAAAGGGGATGAGGAAGCCAACGTAGACGATATCGACCATCTTGGCAACCGACGCGTCCGTTCTGTCGGTGAATTGATCCAAAACCAGTGCCGCATCGGCTTGGCGCGAATGGAAAAGATCATCAAAGAAAGGATGAACCTTTTCGACTTCACATCCGACACGCTGACTCCAGGCAAGATCGTGTCCGCAAAAGGATTAGCTGGAGTGCTGAAAGACTTCTTCGGAAGGTCGCAGCTCTCCCAATTCATGGACCAGACCAACCCTGTGGCCGAGCTTACGCACAAACGACGCCTTTCCTCCCTTGGGCCTGGCGGTCTTAACCGGGAGCGAGCAGGTTTCGAGGTCCGCGACGTCCATCCTAGCCACTATGGAAGGATCTGCCCGATTGAAACACCTGAAGGACCGAACATCGGTCTGATCACATCCTTGTCTGCATTTGCGAAGATCAACGAGTTCGGCTTCATTGAAACGCCTTATCGGATCGTCCGCGACGGGATTGTTACTGAAGAGATCGAATACATGACAGCCGACCAGGAAGAGAACTGCGTTATAGCGCAGGCATCCGCTGTCCTTGACGACCTTAATATGTTCACCGAACCTCTTGTTTGGGCCCGTGCCCGCGGCGAGTCGATGAAGATCGAGACCGACAAGATCACGCACATGGACGTCTCTTCAAAACAGCTCGTTTCGATCGTGACTGGTCTGATCCCGTTCCTTGAACACGATGACGCTAACCGCGCCCTTATGGGTTCTAACATGCAGCGCCAAGGCGTACCACTGTTAAAAACGGAAGCTCCTATTGTTGGAACAGGACTAGAACTGCGCGCAGCTAAAGACTCTGGCGCAGTCGTTGTTTCAGAAGAGGATGGAGTGATCGATTATGTCGACGGCTTTAAAATTGTCGTCGCATCAAAGGACAACCCGCTTAATAAGAAGAGCTATTTCCTCAAAAAGTTCATGCGCTCCAACGCTGGAAGCTGTATTAACCAGACGCCGCTTTGCTATGTCGGCGACAAGGTGAAGGCTGGCGATGTGATCGCAGATGGTCCTGCGACCGATAAAGGGGAAGTCGCGCTGGGTAAGAACGTCTTAGCGGCATTCATGCCCTGGTGCGGATACAACTACGAAGACGCGATCATCATCTCTGAAAAGCTCTTGAAAGATGACTACTATACGTCGATCTATTTGGAAGAGTTTGAATTGACTGCCCGGGATACAAAGCTCGGTAAAGAAGAGATCACCCGCGATATCCCGAACGTCTCTGAAGAGGCGCTTGCCAATTTAGGCGAAGACGGGATTATCCGGATCGGCGCTGAAGTAAAGCCAGGGGATATCCTTGTTGGTAAGATCACGCCGAAATCGGAAACGGAACTTGCCCCAGAAGAAAGGCTTCTGCGCGCGATCTTCGGAGAAAAGGCAGCCGATGTAAAAGATGCATCCTTGACCGTCCCTCCTGGAACGGAAGGGGTCGTCATGGACGTCAAAGTCTTTTCACGACGCGACCGTCTTTCTAAGACTGATGATGAGCTCGTAGAAGAAGCTTCCCGCATTAAAGACATCCACCAGGACTTCAAAACAAAAGAAGCGGAACTCATGATCGAGTTCCATGAGAAGATCGGTGCGTTGATGATGGGTGAGCCAGCTCCTGGATCGATCCTGCATCGCAAGAGCGGAGATATCATTATCAAGGAAGGCGAGACGATCAATCAGGATATGCTCGAGACCCTTGAGAACGAGAAAGCTGAAGATCTCATTATGAGCGACAATGAGATGTTTGAAGCCCTCAAAGGCCTGATGCGCGAGTACAACATTGCAATGGAAACATTGCAGACGCAGCATAAGACTGACGTCGAGTTTACCCGTAAGGGAGATATCGAACTTGATCCGGGCATCATCCGCCAAGTCAAAGTCTACATCGCTTCTAAGCGCAAGCTGCAAGTCGGCGATAAAATGGCGGGCCGCCACGGTAACAAAGGGGTCGTTTCCCGCATCGTGCCAGAACAGGACATGCCTTACTTGTCCAATGGCGAAACGGTTGAGATCATCCTCAACCCGCTCGGCGTACCTTCTCGTATGAACATGGGACAGCTCTTGGAAACCCACCTTGGCTATGCTGCGCGTAAAGCGGGCATCTATGTCAAGAGCCCGGTATTCGAAGGGTTCCCAGAGTCCCGCATTTGGGAAATGATGCGCGAGCTGAATCTTCCAACCGACGGCAAGAGCTATCTGTATGATGGACGCACCGGCGAAAGGTTTGAGAACCGCGTCGTCGTCGGATACATCTATATCTTGAAGCTCAGCCACTTGGTCGCTGACAAGATCCACGCCCGTTCGATCGGACCTTATTCTCTCGTCACCCAGCAGCCGCTCGGCGGTAAAGCCCAAATGGGCGGTCAGCGGTTCGGGGAGATGGAGGTATGGGCGCTGATGGCCTATGGCTCAGCCCACCTTCTGCAAGAGATGCTGACTGTGAAGTCGGACGACGTTGCAGGACGTACCCGTATCTATGAATCGATTGTGAAAGGGGACAATGTGCTGACTGCCGGCACCCCTGAATCCTTCAACGTACTTGTGAAGGAAATGCAAGGCCTTTGCCTTGATGTGCGCACAGAACGCGCATCCGAAGAATAATTTGACCGTAATTGGAGTTACTCAATGGCACAAGAAGAGTTTAAGGATTCCCAATTTGATAAGCTGACCATCAAGATCGCATCGGACGATGTGATCCGCAATGAATGGTCGCGAGGGGAAATCAAAAAGCCCGAGACGATTAACTACCGCACGTTCAAGCCTGAAAAAGGAGGCTTGTTTTGTGAAAAGATTTTCGGTCCAACTAGAGACTGGGAATGCGCATGCGGCAAGTACAAGAAGATCAAGCACAAAGGGATTGTTTGCGACCGTTGCGGCGTCGAAGTTACCTTGTCGAAAGTGCGCCGTGAACGGATGGCGCACATTGAGCTGGCAGTTCCTGTCGTCCACATCTGGTTCTTCAAAACGATGCCTTCGCGGATCGGCAACATCCTCGGGATGTCGGCTGCCGACCTTGAGCGGGTTATTTATTACGAAGAATACGTTGTCGTCGATCCAGGCCGCACAACTCTCGAAAGAAAGCAATTGCTCTCCGATACAGAGTACCGTGAAGCTCAAGAGAAATGGGGTTCCGATGCCTTTGTTGCGCGGATGGGGGGAGAAGCGATCCGTGATATCTTGGAAAAAGAAGATCTCAACGCCCTTGTCATCGACTTAAAGGACAAGCTCCGTAAGACTAAGTCGATGCAAGCCCGAATGAAGCTCGCAAAACGGCTTAAGATCGTTGAAAGTTTCACATCGTCGCCAAACCGCCCAGACTGGATGGTGATGTCATGCGTTCCTGTTATCCCGCCAGATTTGCGCCCATTGGTGCCTTTGGACGGCGGACGCTTTGCGACATCCGACTTGAACGATTTGTACCGCCGCGTCATCAACCGCAACAACCGATTGAAGTCGATCCTCAAGCTTAAGACGCCTGATGTGATCGTCCGCAACGAGAAGAGGATGCTGCAAGAAGCTGTCGATGCTCTCTTTGACAACGGCCGCCATGGCCATCCTGTTATGGGAGCTGGAAACCGTCCGTTGAAGGCGCTTTCCGAAATGCTCAAAGGCAAGCAAGGCCGATTCCGTCAAAACCTGCTTGGTAAGCGTGTCGACTACTCAGGACGTTCTGTCATTATTGTCGGTCCAGAGCTTCGCTTCAACCAGTGTGGTCTTCCGAAGCAGATGGCCCTCGAGCTTTTCGAGCCTTTCATCGTCAAACGTTTGAAAGACCTCGGATACGTTTACACGATCCGCTCTGCTAAGAAGATGATCCAAAAGCAATCGCCCGAAGTATGGGACGTTCTTGAAGAGATCATCAAAGGCCACCCGGTCCTGCTCAACCGCGCTCCGACGCTGCACCGTTTGGGTATCCAAGCGTTCGAGCCGGTGCTGATCGAAGGTAAAGCGATCAGGATCCATCCGCTCGTCTGTACAGCGTTCAACGCGGACTTTGACGGCGACCAAATGGCCGTCCACGTACCGCTGTCGATCGAAGCGCAGCTAGAAGCCAAGCTCCTCATGATGGCTCCGGACAATATCTTCCTGCCATCGTCTGGAAAGCCTGCAGCTGTACCTTCCCAGGATATGATCTTAGGATTGTACTATTTGATGCACGATCCTCTCTTCATCCCTGAAGAACATGGTAAAAAGACCAAGATCTTCAACAATAAAGAAGAAGTGCTCATGGCGCTCAGCGCTGGCGGCAGCTACAATTGGGAAGAGGACAAAGGCAAAGAAGGACGGCGCGACGATCTCGGCCGCGGAGTCCGCTTGCATGAGAAGATCAAGCTCAAGCTAGAGAGCGGCGTCATTGAAACAACTCCAGGACGCGTCATGTTCAACATGATCGTTCCGAAAGAGCTCGGTTTCCAGAACTACGCTCTTCGCAAGAAGAAGATGAGCGAGCTCGTTCTTGAGACCTACAAAAAAGTGGGCCTTGAAGCGACAGTCCGTTTCCTTGACAACCTAAAGAACTTAGGCTTCAGCGAAGCGACCAAAGCAGCCCTTTCAATGGGTGTTTGCGACGTCCGCGTCCCTGAAAACAAAGTCAAGGTGATCGAGAACGCTTACAAGCGGATCGAAGTTGTCTTAAAACAGTACGAAGACGGTATCATCACCGATGGCGAGCGCCATTCCAAGGTGATCAGCATTTGGACTGAAGTGACAGATATGCTCTCGGAAGAGCTGTTCAAGCTTATCTCTGAGCATAAGACCGGCGAGCTTAATCCTCTCTACTTGATGATGGACTCAGGCGCCCGCGGTAACAAGTCTCAGGTCAAGCAGCTGGGAGCTCTCCGCGGCTTGATGGCGAAACCATCGGGAGAAATTCTCGAATCGCCTATCACTGCGAACTTCCGCGAAGGACTAAGCGTCTTGGAATACTTTATTTCATCGCACGGTGCGCGCAAAGGTCTTGCGGATACAGCGTTAAAAACAGCTGACTCTGGTTACTTGACACGCCGACTTGTCGACGTTGCCCAAGATGTGATCATTACAGAAGAAGATTGCGGAACGCTCAATGGCATTGAAGTTTCAGCGATCAAGCAAGGCCAGGAAGAGCTTCTGCCGATCAAGGACCGTATCTTCGGACGTACCTCGTGCGACGATGTGTTCCAACCCGGCGATAGCACGAAGGTCCTTGCCCGAGCAGGCGAGCTGCTGATGCTCCCTCAAGCGGAAGCGATCGACGATGCCGGTATTGAAAGCATCCGCATCCGTTCAACGCTGACTTGCGAGTCGCGCCGCGGCGTTTGTGCGAAGTGCTACGGCATCAACCTCGCAAACGGCAGCCCGGTTGCAACCGGCGAAGCGGTCGGCGTTATCGCCGCCCAGTCGATCGGTGAACCTGGAACGCAGCTGACAATGCGTACGTTCCACACGGGCGGTATCGCGTCTGCATCGTTAAGCCCAGAGCTTATGTCGGAGCACGATGGAATCCTCGTCTATATGGACCTGCGCACTGTGCAGAACGAAGAAGGGATCTGGCTTGCTCTTAACAAGAACGGGTCTCTGCACATCGTCCGCGATGAAGGAAGAACGTTGGAAGAGTACAAAAAGCTCTTAAGCACAAAGTCGATCGAACCGCTGCAAACGTTCACGATCGAATTGGGAACCAACATATTGCTTGCCGACGGATCGAAGGTGAAGAAGAAGACCAAGGTCGGCCATTGGGAGCAGCACAACGTTCCGATCATTTGCGAACGCCCTGGTTTCGTCAAGTACGAAGACCTCGTTGAAGGGATCTCGACGCAGCGCGAAGTCAATAAGCAGACTGGCCAAGCTGAGCTGATCGTTAAGCAGCATCGCGGCGAACTGCATCCGCAGATCGTGATCTACGCCGATGCGGAATGCAGCGAGCTGATCGGTACCTATGCGATCCCATCCGGAGCTTATATTTCGGTGCAGGAAGGGCAAAAGGTCTCCGCTGGTATGCTCCTTGCTCGTTTGCCACGCGGCGCGATCAAGACAAAGGATATCGTCGGCGGTCTTCCCCGCGTTGCCGAGCTTTTCGAAGCAAGACGTCCTAAAGACGCAGCCGAGATTGCCAAGATCGACGGCGTCGTCGACTTCCGCGGCGTGCAGAAGAACAAGCGCATCGTTGTTGTCCGCGATGAAGAGTCGGGCATGGAAGAGGAACACCTCATCCCGCTGACAAAACACTTGATCATCCAAAGGGGAGACTCTGTTGTGAAGGGACAACAGCTCACCGACGGACTTGTCGTTCCGCAAGAGATCCTCGAGATCTGCGGCGTCCGCGAACTGCAGAAGTACCTTGTGAACCAAGTTCAAGAGGTATACCGTCTGCAGGGGGTAGACATTAACGACAAGCATATTGAGATCATCGTCCGTCAGATGCTCCAGAAAGTGCGCGTCACCGATCCAGGCGATACGACCTTCCTTTATGGCGAAGATGTGGACAAGAAGCACTTCCACCGCATCAACCATAAGACGATCGAAGAAGGCGGACGCCCATCGCAAGCAGCGCCAGTCCTCCTGGGGATTACGAAAGCGTCCCTTGGCACAGAATCGTTTGTTTCAGCGGCATCGTTCCAAGAAACAACACGCGTTCTGACCGACGCTGCATGCGAAGGCAAGACCGACTACCTCCTCGATTTCAAATCGAACTTGATCATGGGACACATGATCCCTGGAGGAACCGGTTTCGACGAGTACCATGAGAGGGTCTTAAAGGTTGTCGATCGCGAAGGAGAAGACGTTCTCGAACTCTCTTTTGCCGACTAATTGCCCTTAAAATGCGCGCAATAAAAAAGTCCGCTTGGGGAATCCTCAAGCGGACTTTTTATTCCTGATCAGGATTCAACGGAACAAAAAAACAAATTATGAATAACTTAGATATGATCCGTGAAGCAGTCTCTAAACGTCGTACATTTGCTATCATCAGCCATCCGGATGCTGGAAAAACAACTCTGACTGAAAAACTTCTGCTCTATTCAGGAATGATCCATACCGCTGGAATGGTTAAAGGGCGAAAGGGGCGTAAAGCTGCCGCTTCAGACTGGATGGCAATGGAGCAGGAAAGAGGGATCTCGATCACTTCTTCTGCGATGCAGTTCACTTACAAAGATACCATCATAAACGTCCTCGATACCCCTGGCCATGAAGATTTTTCCGAGGACACTTACCGAACCCTTACCGCAGCAGACTGCGCCATCATGGTCATCGACTCTTCCAAGGGGGTCGAAAAACAAACGCGCAAACTTTTCGAGGTTTGCCGATTTAGGAAAATTCCTGTCCTGACGTTCATGAACAAGATGGATATGCCAGGACGCGAGCCTCTAGACTTAATGAATGAAGTAGAAAACGTGCTGCAGATCCATTCCTTTGC
>JBFWYS010000080.1:0-10787 GCA_050186175.1 Pseudobdellovibrionaceae bacterium | reverse complement strand
AGAATTTAGAGCTCATTTTTTTGGGCTTGAGCTTAACATCATTGACCCTCAGACAGTTACGTTGCAGCCTGGAAACACGTCTCTTTTAATAAATACTCTCGAGCATAAAGATTTCCCCGATGTTTTGACGGATATTTATTATTTTAACTTTTTGCGCAAAGAGGGTGCGGTGATCGACATGGTACCTTCGGCAGCGCCGACCCAATTGATTCAAGAGTCAAAACGTATCGGCGTCAACGTGGTCGAGGGACACGAGATCAGTTTTCAAGAAGATCAGAACTGGTTTTTGAGATTTAAACCCGATCTACGTCTTGAAAAAGAGAAGCTTCCTGAGTTGCTTGAGAAGTATCGTTCTCTTTTGTCATAGAAATTTGGAAAACTCGCCTCTTGTCTAGTTACAAGAGATGTCACCTACCGATATTCTGATAAGGACGGGGGTTTCTATTCATGGCGGCTGCTCCTAAACTCGGAGAATTATTACTTAAAGAAGGATTGGTGCGTCCTGAGCAATTGCAAAAAGCAATTGAGGAGCAACGCAAATCTGGCGTTCGGTTGAGTCAAATTTTAGTACAGCAAGGTTTAGTCAAAGAAGGCCAGATCCAAAAAACTTTGGAAAAACATTATCAAGTTCAGGGAATTGATCTGAATGCTTTTGAAATTGATCCAGCCGTTATCTCTTTAGTTTCTCGTGATGTTTGTGAAAAACATTTGGTTATTCCAGTTATGAAAAATGCCAACATCTTGGTCGTTGCATTTGCCGATCCTGGAAATATGTTTGTTCGTGATGACTTGAGTTTCGTTACAAGAATGAGAATTCGTCCCGTGGTTGCGGGAGAGTCTGCGATTGTTGCCGCGATCGACAAGTATTACGGTTCTCGTGTCAAAATGGGAAGCTTGATTCAAGCGACCGCTGATGCCACGAGGGACGAAGACTTTGAAATCGAAGAGATCGAGAACATTGACCATATGGCAACCGAAGATGCTCCGATCGTTAAACTTGTGAATGCGATTTTGTCAGAGGCCATTCGTAGAAAAGCATCTGATATTCACATTGAGCCCTATGAAAAAAGATGTCGCGTTCGTTATCGTATCGACGGCAATTTAATTGAAGCGTCAGAGCCTCCGTCAGGTGCGGCTGCGGCTTTGGTTTCCAGAATTAAGATCATGTCGAAGCTGAATATCGCCGAAAAAAGAAAACCGCAAGATGGTCGTTTAAAAAGAAAAACCGCGGCGGGCATGGACATCGATTTTCGTGTGAGCACTTTGCCAACTCTTTGGGGTGAAAAAGTGGTCATGCGTATCTTGGATAGATCCAGTTTACAAATCGATATGACTAAACTTGGTTTTGAGCCCGAAGATTTAATTTTGTTTAAGCAGGTTATTGCTCAGCCTCAGGGAATGGTTTTGATTACCGGGCCAACCGGCTCTGGAAAGACAGTTACGATTTACTCCGCTCTTCAGGAACTCAATAAACCAGATGTCAATATTTCGACGGCTGAAGATCCGGTGGAGTTTAACTTTGAAGGAATTAATCAGGTTCAAATGAACCCCGATGCAGAACTCACATTTGCGAGTGCTTTGCGCGCCTTCTTACGTCAGGACCCGGATATCGTAATGGTGGGCGAGGTTCGAGATTTGGAGACAGCCGAGATTGCAATCAAAGCCGCCTCGACAGGACACTTAGTTGTAAGCACTCTGCACACCAACGATGCACCGGCAACAATTATGCGTCTCACGGATATGGGAATTCCACCCTATGTTGTGACTTCCACCTTAAATCTGGTGGTTGCCCAACGTCTTTGCGGAAAAATATGTGAATCTTGTAAAACTCAAATCGAGGTGAAGCCTGAAGTCCTAATTGACTTAGGAGTCGATCCTTCGGAGTTAAGAGACTATCGTGTTATGCAGGGACGCGGATGTAATATTTGCGGCGGCACAGGCATCAAGGGCCGTGTGGCGATTTTTGAATTGATGGTAATGAGTTCAGAAATTAAAGAGGCCATTATCGGAGGCGCTTCGGAATCCCTCCTTCGTAGAACAGCTAAAGAACAAGGAATGAAAACGCTTCGCAGAAGCGCTCTTCTCAAATTGAAAAGAGGCCTTCTTTCAATCCAAGAAGTAGTTAACAACTCAGTAAAGGACACTTAATGACGAACGCAACTCAGAGCCTTCGAGAAATTTTTGAGTGGGCCCTAAAAGAAAAGGCGAGCGAAGTTTTGGTGTCGAGTGGGCTCACGCCAAAAGCCCGCGTCGGACTGGAGTGGATTGGCAGACAAGGCGAAGCTTTTTCTGCGCATGAATCAAAAAATTTAGCTCTAAGTGTTCTGCCGGAAAGAGATCGTGCAACATTGCTTGAAGAAGGCACCGCGACTGGGAGCGCTTCGATCGAGGGAGTAGGAGCTGTTACCTATAGAATTTTGGTTCATAAAACCGGAGTCTCAAGCGAGTTTCGGTTTGTTTCGGGGAAAATTCCGGCGCTCGTGGATCTTGGTTATCCGCATATTCTTCAAGATCTTTCAAAAAAGACCCAAGGCTTGATTCTTGTTTCTGGCCCCGCCCTGAGCGGAAAAAGCACGGCGCTATGGTCGATGCTGCAAGTGGCCGCATTTGAGCGATCCACGACGGTTTCGACTTTTGAGAAATCAATTGAATATTTTATTTCGGGTTCTCCTTCGTCGGTTCGGCAATTTGATGTGAGCGGAGGGAGTCAGTTGAACGCCTTATTTTTTGAGGAAAGAGCCAGTCGTGTGATGGCTTTTGATTTGGGAATGAATCGACAGGTGATCGATACCGCTCTTAGTGAAAGCGAAAGTGGGAAGCTCGTCTTCTTAGTTCTTCCCGGAAACTCTGTAAAAGATGTTTTTGGAGCGGTTTCAGCTCTGTACTCATCGGTCGATCGTGAGATTCTCTTTGCTCGTTTGGCGACTCAAATTCAGGGTGGAGTGGGATTGCGTCTTTCTTCCTATTCGAATCAGATCATTCCGAGCTTTGAATTGCTTGTTGGAACTCCAGAGGTGCGCGCGGCCATTGAAAAGCGAGCCTGGAACCAGGTGGCCGAAATTATGAAAACCACCGGCGAAAAAACGGGAATGCGAACTCTCAATCAAAGTCTGTTGCAGCATCTCCTGAGAAGAAAAATAGAAATGAGAACGGCTTTTGAGTTGAGTCCAGAGCCGGAAGAGTTAGATCGTCTTCTGGCGAAAGTGGGAATTTGATGGCGAGGTACTCTTTTCAAGCTAAAAATTTTCAGGGCAAAATGGTTGCTGGCGAGCTTGAGGCCGGCAGTGAAGTAGACGCAAAAAATAAGATTCGCGGGCAGCAGTTGATTCCGCTTCGTATCGTGGCTCGTGGTGAAGGCCCTGCCACAGCTGCTACACCTATAAAAGGCGAAAGCTTTTTGACGGCTCTTCTCGCTCAGCGAGTTGATACAAAGTCGATGCAAATTTTTACTCGTCAACTTTCAGTTCTTGTCAACGCCGGTATTCCAGTCGTTGATGCCCTAAGAATTTTAGGACAGGGAATGCAGCCGGGCCTGTTAAAGGACGCGACTCTCAAGACAAAATCTCTCATTGAGAATGGCCGTAAGCTAGGAGATGCAATGGGAGCAACTCCAACTGTATTTGATCGTTTTTACGTGAATATGGTTCGCGCCAGCGAAGAGACTGGTAAACTTGATGTCATCCTCAATCGTATGGCCACATACTTGGATAAAACAGCCAAAATCAAAGGGCAGGTAAAAGGAGCCTTGGTTTATCCAGCGATTATTATTTCCGTTGCCGTGCTTGTTATTACTCTCATCCTGATTTACGTGATCCCAAAATTTCAGGAGCTTTACGGAAATTCCGGAAAAGAACTTCCGGCTATTACTCAGATGGTTGTTGGATTAAGTAATTTTGTTATCAACAAATGGTATCTCGTTATTGGGTCTCTTATTTTTGTCCCCATGTTTGCCTTAGCATACTATAGAACGGAAGAGGGAAAAGAAACTTGCGATAGGCTTTTTTTGCAAATTCCTTTATTTGGAGCTTTGATTCAGAAAAGTTCTATCGCACGATTATCGCGGACACTTTCGACTCTTCTCTCGTCAGGAGTCTCTTTAACGGCTTCTTTGGAGATTGCGGGAAGAACGGCAGGAAATGTGACCTTTGAAGAAATCATGGAGCGAAGTAAGGCGGCCGTGACGGAAGGTAAACCTCTCGCAAATCCGCTGCAAAAAGAAAAATGGATTCCAGATATGGTCGTTCAAATGATCATGGTCGGTGAGCAAACGGGAGCGACAGATCAGATGCTGTCAAAAGTCGCGGACTTCTATGAAGATGAAGTCGACAACGCCGTTCGCGCCATGACCTCAGTTATTGAACCTTTGATGATGGCCGTACTCGGTGGAATCATCGCGTTTCTAGTTGTTGCGATGTACTTACCAGTTTTCGATATGGCATCGGTCGTAGGCGGCTAATAGAAAGTTTTTTTGGATGACTCAGTCTGCAACGAACCACTTGAGATTCACTCCGGCACAATTGCTCGGAGCCACTCGCCTAGGCGTGTTCTCGGTTATCTTAATCATTCTGATTTTAGATCAGGTTCTGCAGAAGAACTTTTTAAACGTCGGTTTGATTTTTCCGGCGTACACGATCTTGGCGATTGCTTTTGTTGCGCATTTTCTTTGGTTTGTGGCCAAGAAAAAGTTTGAGACGGCATCGACGACTTTAGTTCTGCTTGTGGATGTCGTTTTGATCTCAGGTCTTATTTACTTCTCCGGAACAGGTCAGATTCTATTTTCGTTTCTTTATTTGGTTCATATTCTTCTTGCCGGGCTTTTGCTAGGAAGCAGAGGAGCCCAAATAGTGGCCCTGACATCGGCATTGTGTTTTACCGTTGTGATGATTTTAGGAGACGAAATCAAAGGACCGAGTTTTCTTTTCTTGTTGGCAATTAATAACGGTGCCTTTTTTGTCATTGCGGGTCTCTCGAGTTATTTGAGTGAGCAGTTAAACTTCATGAGTGAGGCTGTAAAATTGCAAGTGCTGCAACTTAAAGATCTTCGTAATTTAAATGAGGTCATTTTACGCGAAATGCCAGTCGGGGTTTTAAGCTTTACTTCGAAGGACGAAGTTATCTCAGTCAATCCGGTTTTAGGTCGTCTTTTTGGGAGTGATCGACTTTCGCCATCTGATTTTTCTATTGAGAATCAGACTCAGGATTTAAAAGAAGGGCAATCGACCGAAATTTTCGAAGTTCAAAAAAAATGGCAGGATGAAAACAAGAATTTGTTAGTTAAAGTCTCAAAAATGCGCGAGCCCCAGACGAAGATGCCTTTGTTTATCGCAAGTATCCAAGATGTTACAAATTATAAAAAGCTCGAGGCAAGTGTTCGCCAATCTGAGAAGTTGGCCGCGATTGGAACTTTAGCTGCAGGGATCGCGCATGAAATTCGTAATCCTCTGGCGGGAATTAGCGGCAGCATTCAAATGATGAACGAAAGTTCAAAAAATGACGAAGACAAAAAACTCATGTCGATCGTTTTAAAAGAGATCGACCGACTCAACGGATTAGTTTCGGATTTCTTAGATTATGCAAAACCGGAAAGGGAGCCCACAGAACCGGTGGATTTAAAGGGGATCTTAGACGAATGTTTTTATTTGATCTCTATGAACGACAAACTTTCTCGGAAGGTCGTGCAAAAGGTGGATTTGCCAAGTTCGCTACCTGTAAAGGGAGATAAGGATCGTTTGAAACAGGTGTTTTTGAATATCCTTTTGAATGCCTATCAGGCGATGGAAAAATCGGAGATCCAGGTGCTTAAAGTTCAGGGTCGAGTTGATCAAAGGACGGTTGAGATTCAGATTGAAGATTCGGGAGGTGGAATGTCTGAAAAGACCAAGCAAAAGTTGTTTGAACCTTTCTATACAACAAAGTCGAAAGGTACGGGATTAGGGCTTGCGCTGACTCATAAAATTTTAGAAGGCCACTCAGCACGGATCTTCGTCGAGAGCGAAGAGGGAAAAGGCTCTAAATTTAAGGTCGAGTTTCCAGCTTTTCACTGAGATAAATTTTATTCCTGTGTATTTAAGGATTTGTTCATTGAAAAAACAAGACGTTACAAAACACGGGTTGAAAAAGAACTGTAAAGCATTGAAAATAGTAGAAGTGTTGGTGAATTCTAAAACTCACCGTGAAAAATGAGCAACAGGAGTAGGCGCAATGAAATCCAGAATTCTAGTGGTCGACGATGAAGAATCAATACGCGAATTTTTGGAAATCATGCTGAAAAAAGAAGGTTACGAGATAACTCTGGCTGAAGACGGAAAAAAAGCTCAGGAAATTTTAGCTAAGAAAAATTTTGATATGGTGATCTCCGATTTGCAGATGCCAAATGTAACGGGGCTTGAGCTTTTAAAGCACACAAAAGATTCTTATCCGGATATGGTTTTTATGATGATTACGGCATTCGGTACCACGGAGACGGCCGTTGAAGCGATGAAAATCGGGGCTTACGATTACATTACAAAACCTTTTAAAATCGATGAAGTTCGAATCAATATCGCCAATGCTCTAAAGAGCAAAGGTCTCGAAGTTGAAAATAGAGTTCTTAAAAAAGAGCTTGTTAAAGAATTTAGCTTTCAAAATTTGGTGGGAAACAGCGAGCCGATGCATCGAATTTTCGATTTGATCAGCCGGGTATCGCAAACTCCGACAAATATTTTGATCACGGGGGAGAGTGGAACGGGTAAAGAGATGATTGCGAAAGCGATTCACTATAACAGCCCAATGAAAGATAAACCTTTTGTAACAATCAACTGCGGAGCCATTCCTGAATCTTTGATGGAATCAGAGATGTTTGGTCATAAAAAGGGATCTTTTACTGGTGCGGTTACTGACAAATCAGGCCTTTTTGAGGTGGCTAGTGGCGGAACTTTATTCTTGGATGAAGTTGGGGAATTACCACTTTCTATTCAGGTCAAACTTTTGCGTGCAATTCAAGAGAGAATCATTCGTCGTGTAGGCGCCACCGACGATATCAAAATCGAAGTTCGTCTTGTGACTGCGACGAATCGTGACCTCGAAAAGATGGTTAGCGACGGGACATTCCGACAAGATTTATTTTTCCGATTGAACGTTATTAATATTCGATCTCCTGCGCTTCGTGAAAGAAGAGATGATATTCCACTTTTGGCAAATCACTTTTTAAAGAAGTACAATGACCGCTTAGGTAAAAATATCGGCGCGATCAGTGTCGAAGCGATGGAGATGCTAAAAAAGTACGACTACCCGGGTAACGTGCGTGAGCTTGAGAATATTATAGAGAGAACTGTCGCCCTCGAAGGAGGAGCAACGATTCTTCCTGAGAGCCTACCTCCGTTTGTAAACACTCCGAGTGGTCGTAAAATGGCATCAAGCCACGAAATCGAAATCGGTCCTGAAGGATTGGATTTAGAAAAAGTTCTCGGGCAAATTGAAAAAGAACTTTTGGTCAAAGCGATTCATACAGCAGGCGGAGTGAAGAAGAAGGCTTCTAAGCTTCTTAATATTACATTCCGTTCAATGCGATATCGGGTGGAGAAGTATAATCTTGGTACCGTCGAGGATGATGAATTGGATGATGAGTGATATTTTAGATCAGTGAACAGTACCCACCGCAACCGAAACCACGTTAGAATAACTCGATTGGCCTTGGGAATTAATCGAATAGACTCGGTAATGAAAATATTGGCCCGGAGTGACTCTTCCATCTACATACGAAGAGTCCAAACTGTTGACTGTCGTTAAGATTTCAAATGACTCTGGCGGAGGAACGCTTTGGCTTTGGCCTCGGCTATACTCAATGATGGTTGCTCGACCGGCTCGGTCAGCGTTATTTTTCCATGAAAGAGTCACGCTATAAGACTCAGGGGTGCTTGAAGCGATGTTGAGTTCTCCCGCGAGTTCACTCGGTGCCGGAATAGAAACTCCGCTACTACTGTTGTTTGAAGCTTGCGCAACACAAACCAGCGCTGCGGGTTCATTGCAAGGTGCTTTCCGAAGCGACGGAAAGTTAACTGCTGCCCAAGCTGCTGGAAGGACCGCAACTTCACCTGTTACGTCCGCTGCTGAAGAACTCCAATCGTTACAATTGGTCGAGCTAACAGCAGAATTCCATGAGGCGCCCAATCCTGACCAATATTCGCCTAGAACTCCCTCATGCCACGAAGTCATGATTGCTCCCGCGTTTGTAGTTCCAAAAACGGAAATTCCATCTGGATGGAAGTAGGTCGTGTTGGGACCTAGAGCCCAATCAATACTCGTCGAAAGATCTGGACCGTAGGAATAATCAGATTGTCTTCGTTTTGTTTCATCCGCAATCAAAGCCTTTGCGCTCATCACGCTTGGGGGTCTTGCAGGATCATTCATACATTTTTCATCGGCACCTTGAGGACTTCCAAAATCCGTAGGTAAATAATTTTTGCTAGTCAGGTAAATAATTTTTTTAGTTTCTCCCTCAGCCGCTGACATCCATACTGGTTTTTCTGAACTGGCTCGGTCGGTGCAATCTTTTTTAGCTTTATCAATTGTCCAGTGAAGAGCGTAATAATGAATAACTTGCCGCTTGCTGTCGCTTCCAAGAAGACAGTTTCCAATTGGTACTGAAGCATGTCTTTGGTTTGTGCAGCTAAGCAGTCGGTATCCGGCTTGATCATTATTAAAGAGGTACTCTTTTCCACCCGAATTTATAAAATGCACGAGGCTCGCTTGGCATTCTTCTACAAGAGTCGCACTTTCGTAATCGACACACACGACTCCAGTTTTATTTTGATTGCTATCAACATTGAGAACTTGGCAGCTGGCCACACTTCTGAATGGGGTATTAGTTTCAGATTTTTCAAAAGTTTCGAGAGGTGGAGTGTTGTTATCAATAGATTGAGGTTGAGTTTCTGATTGAGTACCGGATTGCGGCGAAGGGAGCTTGTTGTAATCACTGGACCGCATTCCCTTTGCGCAGTTTTGAAATCCAATAAGTAAAAGTAAAATACTTGCGACAGAAAATAGAACAATCTTGATCGTGCGAGATTTGGTCATACACGTTCCCCCAGGTGTACGACTTATCGGGCGTTAGTCCGGAAATTTAAAGTGTTTGATCAGGGCCAATTTTTGGTGTCTCAATATGGTTCAAAAGAGATGGTAGAAACGAATTAGCATTTTAGACTAGGTAACTATCGAATATAACTACGTTATTGGATGTAGATTTCAACATATATTCTTGACATAGCGCGCAAGACTTTGCCGGCCATGGCCTTCTATTCTGAGTTTGTCAAATAGGAGGTCTTTATGCTTTCAGTACGTCAAATGGTCGGCGCGAGTCTCTTAGGTGTTGTGATGGGATTGGCTCTTTTGGCCGTTATGATTTTTTATATGGAAAAAGTGAATGCTGCGATTCCGCGAGGAAGTAACAATCTTGTAGATCAACTTAAAGTGCTATCTAAAGAATCGCGTGCGCGAGTGGCTGATATGTATGTTGTAAATTCAATTGCGAATTCCATATCTCCAAAATCTTTGGATCAATGTCACTCAGCAATCATTGATGCCCTGACTCTCAATCCATGTCAGCCTTTAGTTGCCGAAAATCAGGGAACTGCCTCTATGATCATGCAGGGATTGATTATTCATGAGGCGACGTCATCGGCTCAAAATGAAACTCGCGTTCTTCCTGCCACGAGAGTTGCTATTTAGATTCGTAAAAAAACTCAATAAAAAAATGTGAGAGATCTCAGAATAACTCATTCCGTTTTGGTGCGTCGAAGGACTAGAAGATTGTCTGCAGCCTTCTAGACATTCAAAGCTCAGGCGCAATTTATGCGGTCTACAGTAGGCATCGAGAATGCAGTGTAAGGAGGTATGAAAAAGCAAATAAAAGTGAGTTTATTAATTACTGTGTTTATTTTAAGCCCAGTGGTCAATCAGGCCTCACCAGAACATAAGGAAGTTTTGGTTGATGATGTAAATCTCATTGAAGAGATGAATACGACGGGGGCGTCTGAGCCTGAGGAGTTGTTTCCGACTGAAACTCCAGAAGCGTCCGAGGCAACTGAAGTAACGGAAACTTCAGAAGCGGTGACTCCTGAAGTTTCAACGGAGTCTTCTACCGAAGCAGAAGTGACCCTCGTGCCTAAAGTAGAGGAAGTTAAACCGAAAGTTCGTAAGCCACTTGCTTCTGAACTTCAACGGCAGGCTCGCCTTGAGCACGCACAGGAGCTTTTAGGTTCTCACTATAAAAAGAGTGCCGTTCGTTCGGGAGAAAAAGTTAAGAAGATCAATCGTCGTATTTATCAATGGGTCAGAAGTAGCTTGCCTAAAAAACATAAAGGAAAACATCAGAAAATTGCTCAAGCTATTATCGATGAGAGCATGAAGTACGGCTTTGATCCGGTTTTAATCTTGTCTATGATTCGTGGTGAAAGCAGCTTCAATCCTGATTGCAAAGGATCATTGGATGAAATCGGCTTAATGCAATTGCGCCCGGCCACGGCAAAGTGGATCGCTGAGATGAGCGGAATGAAATGGGAAGGCCGAAAATCACTTTTTAATCCAGTTACGAATATTCGTTTAGGAACAGCATTTGTCGCGCATTTGAGGGAGAAATATGATTCTCACGCAAGATTGTATCTTGCCGCTTATAACATGGGCGCGGGCAACGTCGACAAAGTGCGAAGTAAAAAAGTTTGGCCAAAAATTTATCCAATTCATATCATGAAATACTATGTCGAGTTCTACAACGATTTGGATAAAAAACAGAAAGTCATGTAATCTTTGAC
>JBFWYS010000079.1:0-10854 GCA_050186175.1 Pseudobdellovibrionaceae bacterium | reverse complement strand
AAATGGCTTGTAAGTGTTCTATTTTTATTGCTCTTTATCGCTTCTAAGGCGCACTCCTTTGGAGGCTCGGCGACATCCACACCCCAAGAAAAACAAGCACAGCAGCTAAAAGAGGCCGCATTGATAAGCGCAGGTACTGCTGGTTTTGCTGCGGCCATCAAGCCCGCCCCTCGAAGCAGAGACCCTAAATGGGTGTACACCCCTCCAGATAAATCTGCACAAGCACAAAGCGAGGGACAACAACAAACATCTGCGAAACCTAACACTCCAGAAGTGTCTGCGCCACAAACGCCTGTTCAATCAAACGGGCCTTCACAGACTCTACCGCAACCAAACACTCCACCTCCTTCAGTTCCGCAAGCGCCACAGCGACGGACTCAGACTGGAAGAATGCTTGGGGCCTCTGACCCAACGGGCACTCCCAGCACTTCCAATCAGCGGCCCGATCGACCGATCGCTGGCGGAAGCTGCGCTTCGGAAACACAGCCCGCACAAGATGTAGTAACAGCCATTGACGCTTACAACGGAAGCAACAGTCGCCATTCTTGCTCGGTAGAAATCTATAAAAAAATTCTCTCTCAGTGTGTTCCACAAAAAGCCCTTGATGACGCCTGGGCCTTTATGAGAGCAAATCCAAAGGCTATTCCCTCGAATGGTCTCTTAGCCATTACTGATTTTTCTGAAAATGTAAACCGTACGGATCCGCGCTTTTTCTTGATCAATCTCAATACGGGACAGGTCGAAAAATATCGAGTCGCAGGCGGTCTCAACAAAGATGGGGTTGAAGAATTGAGCGACACAAAGGACTCTAACCTGACTCCTCCTGGATTCTTGAGATTCAACTCGGGAGTTCTCAAGGGCGCAAAAAAAATGCCTCCGGCAAAAGAGTGGGATACCTATCTAACGTTACAATCGCTTGAACCTAAAAATAGTCGATCAAACTTTGGCGATCGAAGTATTGTCGTTCACCCCGCAATCGACCTAAAAGGGAAGAGCTATGTCTCAGATAAAAGCGTTCGTCATACACTCGGATGCCTCGCCTTAAATCCAAATGATTTTGAAAAAATAGCCCCCCGCTTGCAGGGCGGATTGTTGTATAATTATCAGAAGGAGCCTCTCGGTAAGAGAAGACCTCCTAATAGGCATTAACCGATCAACACACGCTCGGTGTCTTCCTCTTAAGGAGAGGGCTCATGGACAAGCTCGGTGGTTCGTCAAAGGCATCTAAAACTCAAGAAGAATCTAAAGAAAAGAAGATGGCTGTCGTTTTGCCTCTTCACGCACGCGATCTGACCTTTATCGAATATAACAATCCCAATCACCCTCACTATTCTCGCCATGTATCGACCCGAGAAGAAGAAATTCGTCTTTCACTTTTAATTATTATTTTAGCGGTTTCGGCACCCGCGATTTTTATCATTCTCATGCAATCGGGAATTCCATTTGCTCTCTCGATGCCAGCCCCCCTTTTACTCCTGATCGTGAGCGCCCATCTTCAAGGAAAAAGAGTTTTAATTTCAAAAAAACTATATCCTAAAGTAAAAGTCCTCGAGATCGGTGCGCTGGTACAAAGGCAATCCACTGGCGAAGAGTTTGTGATTTATAAAGTTGGAATCAAACATTACTATCTTCGCTCCCTTCAGACTGGGTCCAGAGAACTGGTCTCGTTTCGGCGTCTCGCTGAAGGCTTTTTGGTCAAAGAACTCTAAGTAAACTAATTTTTGTTGTTGTCGACCTTGACCAAAGTCCAAAAAGGCATGCTTTAAATCAATCTTCTCACATAATGCACCGATAAAGAATGTGATTGATGAGTGTGCTAGCTCGTTGATTTTTACTGGAGAAACAATGAAGAAACCGAAAGTCCAATCTTTTGAGCCAGGTGACACGATTTTTCGTGAAGGAGAAACCGGGGATTGTGCTTACATCATCGAAGAAGGGCGCGTGCAGATTAGCATCGAAAAAAACGGTGAACCTTTCCCCGTTTCTCGCTTGGGAGCAGGCGAAATTTTTGGAGAAATGTCTCTTCTCGATGGTCTCTCTCGTTCGGCCTCAGTCACAGCTTTAGAAAATTGCAAACTCTGCATCGTTTCAAAAGAACAACTTTTTGATCGCATTGATACGGCAGATCCTGTCGTTCGTCTGTTGATTTCGGTTCTTATTAAAAGGATGCGCGTCGCAAACGCAAAGGCCGGATCAGATCATGACTCTGACAAAATGGATACGACATCAGCTTCTAATGAAATTACCGCTTTAGACGAAGCAAATGCCATCGAGCGAATTCGTTTTGAATCTGAGCTTCAGGAAGCTTTTGAAAAACAGCAATTTTATCTTCACTACCAGCCGATCGTTTCGATGAAGACCGGTGAGCTTTTTGGTTTTGAAGCTTTGTGCCGATGGAGCAGCCCGGCTCGAGGCCATGTCAACCCCGGTGTTTTTATGGAAACTTTGGAAAACAGCTCTCTCATTGTCGGAGTCGGCCGATGGATTCATGACCAAGCCATGACGGATCTCGAAGTCCTCAATAAAGTAAACAAAAAATCCGCGCCTCTTTTTATGAGCATCAATGTTTCGGGACGTCAGTTTCTAGATGTCAACTTCGTCGAAAATTTAGAAAAAACGCGAAAAAGATTGGGTTTAGACTCCTCGCAGGTGAAGCTCGAGGCGACTGAGCGCGTTTTCATGGAAGGCCCTGTCGCCCTCACGAGCCTGGATCAATGCCGTCAAGCGGGCTACACTATTTCTCTCGATGATTTCGGAACCGGATATTCGAGCCTTTCTTATTTAGGAAAATTTCAGGTCGATACTTTAAAAATCGATCGCTCCTTTGTCATGAACCTTTTAAAGGATCAAAAAGCCTTAGCCATCGTTCAAGCCATTATCTCAATGGCCAAAGCCATGAATGTGGGCGTCGTCGCCGAAGGTGTCGAAACAGAACTCGAAATGCGAAAACTGATCTCGATGGGGTGTGATTTAGCTCAAGGTTACCTATTTGCAAAGCCTATGAGTTTGATTGATGCCGTTAAGTATGTCGAAACCTCACAGAAGGTACAAAAGGCAAAAAAGAGTGCCTAAGCTCATGTCTGTCTCAGGCTTAGACAAAATGCTAGATTTAAAAATTTGAGTTTTGATCCGTGATTTACTTTGATCCCGGAGTAATAACCTTCATTGGATGACGCAAAACTCTCTTTGCAAATTCCACATAAAAAATGCGGCGCAGCCGAGGTTTGATATGATTTGCGTTTGTGGCAAAAAATAGAGCCATAGAAAAGCTCACCATGACATTTAAAAATCCAATGAGTCCAATTCCTAAAACTGCCCGAATGAAAGGCCATTCAAAATATTCATGGGCATGAAGACTGGGCAACACAACACCTAAAGATCCTGTCGAAAGAGTGACGTGCCGAACATCTAAAGGAATTCCGATAAATCTAAAAACCTCTGGAGTTAATCCTAACAACACCCCCAAAGAAATATTCGCGGCCATCCCGGCAACATTGGATTGAAAAAATTTGGCGCTCTTGAGAGCCAGATCGTCGCCAAAAATCTGACGGGTTCGATAGTGAAAAGCCAATCTCTCTCCAATTTTTCTGTAGACAAACCAGTTATCAACCCAACCCGCAAACAAACTCGACAAAAACAATAAAACTCCAGTAAAGGCTGCATACAAAGGAGCGGGCCCTAAGAAATCCGTCGAACGAAGAACGGAATCAACTTTTTCCGCGGGCAGAAAATCTGTATTCGTCAGTAGCTTGTATATTTCTGCAATAATCACAGCTAAAGGCAAAACAGCGATTAAGTTTCCGAGAACTGAAACGAACTGCGATTTAACAATCGCAATCGCTTCATCGCAGACTTCGTCGAGAGTTTCGCTGGACAGAGTTTTGATCTTTCTGGCTAGCGCAGGTGCCGTTGAGGCCGGCTGTTTAGTTCCCAGAGTAAAACCTAAGAACTGAATGGCAAGGAAGCTGATTGCAAAATTAAAACTTGCAACGAGTCCCACTAAAAATGGAGTGAACGGTAAGGCCGCGATCATGAATTTCATGTACACTGTTACAACCGTAACGGCGCCGCCTCCCATTGCTTTTTCCAACAAATGCCAATACTCGTGGGTTTCACGAATAATGTAGTGTTCACCGATTTCCGAATTTCGATCCACAACCTTGCGAGATAGGAGATTAAAATTTTCGCGAAGCAAGCGGCGCACACCTTGCCTAGACCGGAGATCTTCAACAAACTGAACTAAAAATTCACGTGTTAGGGCCGCACCATCTTCTTGGAGAGCAAGAAGACGAATCAGAATTTTCATTCGCTGCATTTGTCTTCGCACTCGCTCGAGTTGGAAAACCAAAGAGATGCTGACCCCAAATTCATCGAGGTGAGTGTATACTTCTCCCATCTTCGTTTCGCACTCACTCAGCAAAACTAAATAGCGAGTTTGGTTTTTGGAAACAAAATCACTTTGCGCCACCTCTTCTGCCGAGGGAGTTAAATAAAAAAACGGCAATTCACGGATTTGACTCTTGGGCAAACGACTGCGCACAGCAGCCGTGAGACCGAAGGAGCGAACCTGGCTCATTAAAAACAAAGTGGCATCTTCTAAACTCAATTTTAGCGCCTGCAGCTGCTCCGCAGTCGCGTATTTCAATAATAAGGCACTGAGTTTTAGAAACGTTTCATCGTCAATTGCAGCGATCCACTGAGCGTCATCTTCCTCCGAAAAAATCTGATTAAATAAATTTGCCGGATCGGCCTGCAGTGGCGTCTCTGGCAGAATTTTCTGTAAAACCCTCTCGCCAAGTTCCTGAAAAAATCCAACCTGATTACTAAGTCCAACATCAGACCACAAATCGGCGTAGCTCGAAGAACAGACAAATTCCCAAAATATTTTGCAGCTAGGCTCAGTCCACTCGGGATTTCTCTCTAGAAGTTGCAAAAGATATTTGAGGCGAATGCCCGGAATGCGATTGGCTTCGCCACTTTCAGAAGTAATATTAGAGCGCGAGCGAATCCACGAAAAGATGCGGATGATCCACTCGGCCTTTTCCTGAAAACTGTGACATCCAGAAGCAGACTTTAGTAAGACATCCAGCTGTCTTTTTTCATAGTTTGGATTGCGAAAGCGAATCCAAGCTCCTAATTTTCCTAAAAAACTTTGCATTGTTAAAAGTGTCTCTCAAGAATTTTCGAAAATCACTCTTTGAGTGACTTGTTATTGTCGTTTAACTCCATTTTAAAAAACCTGGACGCCAAGCTGCGCAAATTATGCAGACAAAACCAGATCCCCGTCTCATGATTAAAGCATCGGAGGCACTATGGCCGCAAATGATGTGATGCTAAGCTCCCTGCGCTCGCCAAAAGAGTATCATGAGGATGCGGCCGACGTGAGCGCACAAGAGTTCATTAAAATTGTTGAATCTAGACGCAGCATTCGACGATATGCAAGCGACCCCATTCCTGAAACTGTGGTTCGCGAATGTTTACGCCTCGCCTATCTTGCTCCTCTTTCTTCGAACTTACACACGGCCGAACTCTATTGGGTGCGCAATCCAGAAAAGAAAAAACTTTTAGCCGAGTATTGCCTGGGTCAACCGGCTGCTACAACCGCTCAAGAATTGGTTGTTTGTGTGGCTCGCACGGACACCTGGAGAAGAAACGCCAAATGGATGGTGAAAGCTCTTAAGGAAAGAGGCTTACCAACCGCATCGACCATCAAGTACTACGAAAAACTGATTCCGATTGTATACACGACAGGGCCCTTTAGCATCTTTGCGCCGATCAAGTGGATCATTTTTACGGCGATGGGTTTGATGAAGCCTATGGTTCGCGACCCACTCGGAAACTCGGGCCTACAAAAATGGGCCATAAAATCGGCCTCTCTCGTCTGCGAAAATTTAATGTTGGCCTATCGAGCTTTTGGATTTGATTCTTGCCCCATGGAAGGATTCGACGAAAAACGAGTTAAAAAACTTTTAGGACTTCCTCGTGGCGCCCATGTCGTTATGGTCATCAGTGCCGGAAAGAGAACTAAAGGCGGAGTCTATGGCCCGCGTATCCGTCTGGATCAAGAACATTTTATTTTCGAAGTTTAGACATATCCAGGCTGAATGGTTACTGCATAGAAATGTGCGGGCGAATTTAGCTCAGCCTACTCCATTGAACAAAACACATCATAAGACGTGATCGGTCGTCCGCCTTGCATAACACTAAAGGTGCCTTCATAAAAAGTAAGAAATCCGCCGCGGTAGCTCAGAGGAGGCAGAGACAAACTCCCCAATGAAGGGGAGCAGTTTCAACTCTTCTCAGCTCATACTCATCAAATCGATTGCTGAGCATGAATCATCTTGTGATGACCTGAGCAAAGCAAAGTTAGATTTTCTAATTCATCTCCGCCACCTTGTGACAGCTGAATAATGTGATGAACATCTAAGTGTCTCCTCTGAGAGCAACGCTTGCCTTCGGAATCTGTGTGAGCACACTGAGAGTTGTATTTTAAATGAACCGAGTGCTTAACTGAAGCTTTGAGAGACGTTCTAGTTTTTGACGCTTGCATTTCGGAAGCAAGGCCTGAGCCTTGAGAATTATGTGACACAGAAGTGTTTCTTTCTTTATCTGTGCCTTCAGCAAAACCATCGCTAGTTTTGGGTCGGGCACTGTCTTCCGTAGCTTCAGAATCTCGTGACTCTTTAAGGAGATTCGCGGCTTCAGTTCTACTCATGAGTTTGGAATCAACATTCCTATCTATATTATTCGGATTAGAATTCTTGGTCTTAGGACTTCTTTCCTCTTGTAGCTTGCCACGTATCTTCTGTCTTTTTGCTCTCTCTAGAGGATCATTCTTTTCAAGATAAAGGTCTACCTGAAAAAAATTGAATAATACTGAGGGCGTCGTTTGTAAAAAGTCATATTAACCAGAAAACGAAACTGATCTTTTAATAGGACAAATTAAGATTTTGTTGGAGACGAGAGCCTCGTTTTTCGAGAACACCAGCAATCGTTAGAACATTGGCAACTTCCTTAAAACGGAACTGATCAACCTCATATCCTTTGAACCTAATTCTTGGAGGGCTTGTCCAAGCTCCTCCGCACTACCGCCGTGGATTTTTTATTATTTTCAACCTATGTTTTGGCGGCCTTTGGTGAACCACGATTTGCGAAGCAAATCATGGTTGTCGTCCGATCCACCAAGCCCTGTAAAGGATAAAAAATTTGCAGAGGACGAAGTGGAAACTGCACGAAAACTCCCCAATGAATGGGGTCAGTTTTGGAAATATCTGCAAATTCCGAAATTCGCAAAGAACCTTCCCCAAAAATGCACTATATTCGCCTCTTACGAATGAAAAAAATAGCCACCTCTCTTATCTTAATGATTTCGTTATTGAGCAACCTAAGTTTTGCTCAAGAGTCTTTCACGAAGTTAGACAAAAAATCGGCAAGACTGAATTTAGAACCTGCAATCGGCGCCGGAACCGGTGACCTGTCGATGACTTTTAGCAATGAATCCACCAACGAAAGAGTCGATTACAAGTCACCAAATAATGAATTCTATTTTTTAAACCTGAGCTATAAAAATCTCGCGGCTGGAATCAAACAACCGAAAAGCACGGGGTCTTCTAATCAAAAACACGCAAAGGTGACAGACTATCAGTTGTCGTTTGGATTTTTACAAGATTGGAAAGCAGAACTTTTTTATCAAAAGTATCGGGGATACTACATGAAGGGAAAAGCCTTCAACATGATGAATCCGAATTTATCTTTTGAACATGTTGGAACTCAGATACTTTATATTTTTAATCCAAAATATGCTTATTCCATGGTGCACGACGCTTATTGGGAGCAAGATCAGAACGCCGGCTCTTACTTCATCGGCATTGGCTACGACCGCGTTCTTCTTAAAGGTGATTTGGTTCCTGATGGCTTTGCTAAACCCTTGGGAGCTTCTTCTTTGGGTACAAAATCAGTTCGCAGAATGGCTGCCGATTCTTTGGTCTTGCGCCCTGGGTATGGTTACAATTGGATTTGGGAGCATTGGTATGCCGGGGTCTCTATTGGGCTGGGCATCGCTTCAAATGCAGTTCAATATCAATACCTCGCCTCACAAGGGACTTCACGCAACCTAGGTTTTGCCTTTCAATCTGGTCTGTCTTACGGCTACCGCTGGAAAGGATACAAAATTGGAATCTTTGGTCGCGTCTATTCGTGGCAACTAAAGATTGAGGACAGATCTTTGAGTTCTACAACGGGCCTTTCAGGATTATTCCTGAGCTCGGTGTTCTAGCCGACTTTTTCTATCGACATTCGCGGAGTCGCTAGATCAATCTTTGCGACTTTTAATTTGCCTAAAGCTTCAGTCATAAATTGATCGGCCACCCCATACTGAATGCCGTAATCATCAAGACTGTAAACAGCTTTCAATGTAACCCATGATTCAGTGGTCTCAAGAATGATCACGGCCGGAGATGGATACGACAAAATCGAAGGCGTCGATTTCGCAGCTTCGATCAAAAGAGATTTCACTTTTGTAATATCGGCATCAAAAGGTACCCGAAAAATATGCCCCCGAATAAACGGACGATTTCGGCCCGCGAAATTTGAAATCTGCAACTGCGCCAAAGTTCGGTTTGGAATCGTAATCACTTCATCTGTAATCGCCAGCAAAACAGTTGCTCTCCACGAAACCTCCAGAATCTGTCCAGCCAATCGTTCCGATCCGTTTTTGGCTTCGATCCAATCCCCAAGTTCAAAAGGTTTATCAATTTGCAGAGCAATCCCTGCAAACAAATTGCCGAGCGTATCTTGAAGTGCAAGTCCCAGCACGATCGAGAGAACTGCCGAAGTCGCAAGAAGCGGAGTTAAATTGATGTCAAAATATTTGGTGAGCGCCAACGTGCCCACGATAAAATAGAAAAATAGCGTCAACACATTCACGAGTAACAGCGGGACTCCCGCCTTCATGTTTGTTAAAAACAAAAGTTGATATGAGATGATTCTTAAAATCTTGACGATAATGACACAGCCCCAAAAAACCGTGACAAAACCGAAATAAGAAAGAATTTTTTCGGACGAAGCCCAATTCTGCACGATCCACTCTGTAAATTGATAACAGCAAAAAACGACTGTCCCAATCGTTAAATGAACACTTAAATTCTGAAAGTGCTCTTTAAATATACGATGACGCTCAGCTGATACTTTTCTAAGCAAAAACTTATACGAAAACCAGATCACCACGGAAGTCATCCATATGGCGATAAAAGGCTCCCAGCCCATTTCAGCAGAAAAACGGTAGTTCGGATTCATACAAACCTTTCGACATTTTTGAGACGCTTCTGAAGGGACCACCGGGGTCCAGACTTGGGCTCAAGATGGATCAGGCCTTTGGTCCGAAACCTACGCGGTCCGGGAGATGGCGCGTCGTTTTCCCCTCTTGAGTTCGCTTTCAGTTCCATGCAGACTCTCTCTAAACAAAAACCGGCGAGGAGTTCGCATGCAAAAACACTTCAAAGTTTTAATTCTTGGTGCAGGATCAGGTGGAATTTCGGTCGCAACCCGACTGAAAAAGAAATTTGGTTCGAGTGCGACTAATACTGTTGGGATCATTGAGCCCTCGGAATTTCATTATTATCAGCCGCTTTGGACTCTCGTGGGCGCAGGACTCGCGAGCAAAGAGAAAACTAAAAAGCCAATGAAAGAAATGATTCCTGCTGGAGTCTCTTGGTGTCGTGAGCATGTTAAAAGTGTCAATCGAGAAGCCCGCAAAGTGATTTGCCAATCGGGAGCCGAGTTTACATACGACTTTTTGGTCATCGCAACGGGTTTGAAAATGGATTGGCAAAAAATCCAAGGCCTTGAAGGCAATATTGGAAGCAATGGAATTTGCAGTATCTACCGATATGATGACGCTGAAAAAACCTCGCAAATGCTTGAGAGTTTTAAAGGTGGAAATGCGATTTTCATTATGCCTCCGGTTCCTATTAAATGTGCGGGCGCACCTCAAAAGATTATGTATCTAGCTGATGAGATTTTCAGAAAAAATGGAGTTCGCAATCAAACGAAGATCACTTTTGCAGTTGCGGGAAAAGTGATCTTCGGAGTTCCTTCTTTTGCAAAAGCTTTAACAGAAGTTGCTAAGAAAAAAGAAATCAACTGCCAATTCTCTCACAAACTTGTTGAAGTTTTGGCGAATGAGAAAAAAGCCGTCTTCGAAAAAACAACTGAAACTCAAACTCCTGAGGGCGTTAAGCCTTCCGTTGAAAAAGTCACGCTCCCTTACGATCTCTTGCATGTTGTACCTCCTATGAGTGCACATGATTACCTAAAAGATTCGGGACTCGCTTTTACCGAGGGTCCGCAGGCGGGATGGCTCAAAGTCGATCAACTGACTCTTCAGCATCAAGAGACAAAGAATATTTTTGGAATCGGAGATGTGACAGGAGTTCCAAATTCAAAAACAGGTGCAGCGATTCGCAAGCAGGCCCCAATCGTAGTGCAAAATCTTTTAGATGTGATGGATGGTAAAGCTCCGTCTCAACAATACGATGGATACTCTTCTTGCCCACTTATTACCGGGGTTGGAAAAGTGATTCTTGCGGAGTTTGGATACGACGGCAAGCTTCTGCCTTCGTTTCCGATGGATATGACGAAAGAGCGTAAGAGTATGTGGATTCTAAAAAAGGACCTTTTACCACCCATGTACTGGCATGGGATGATGAAAGGTCGAATGTAATTAGCTGAAGAACTGCGAATTAAGTGTTATCCGCTGGTAGGTAATCGCGGCGGTGGTTTGTGGTCGTGTCTGGTTTTGAGTCTACAGTGCTTGATGCTGCTTTTTCGCCTTTGTTGTTGTTGACTTTCGTGTTA
>JBFWYS010000078.1:0-10880 GCA_050186175.1 Pseudobdellovibrionaceae bacterium | reverse complement strand
TCGCGGCCTTGACATCGAAACACTTGAGCTTGTGATCAACGTAGACCTTCCAATCAGTCCTGAAGTGTACATTCACAGAATCGGGCGAACGGGGCGCGCGGGTCGCAAAGGAACAGCCGTCTCTATTGCAACTGCGTTTGAGGCGGTTAAAATTCACGACATCGAAAAACAAACGGGCGTAAAAATGATTCGGCAAAATCTCGGTTTTAAGAATCAATTGGGACTCAGCCAAGAATTTCAGACCTCACTCATGAAAACCTTGCAAATCTCCGGAGGAAAAGTCGATAAGCTTCGACCCGGAGATATTTTAGGCGCTCTTACGTCCTCTCCAGGGCCTCTTCCGGCCGGCGATATTGGTAAGATTTTGATTCTCGATCGGTACAGTCTCGTTGCGGTTAAAACTGTATTGGCTGCTAACGCCGTAGACAAACTCCGAAATTCAAAAATCAAAGGGTCAAAGTTCAAGATCCATCTTATTTAAGTTATTAGCTTTCTTTGGCTAAGCGGCGTCCTATAAATTGTACTTTTAGGGGTGGTTGGCTATTTTCCCTTTAGATTTTCCAGCAAAAGCCTGCTAAAAGCGGAGCCTGATTGCAAGTTTAACTCAAAAATATACAAGGTCTTAAAATATGAAAATGTCTCAGGCTCTTTTTGCAATTTTATGTTTTAGTTTGATTGCTGACGCCGGCGTTAATTCCGTTGGAAAAGGCGGTGGTTATGGTGAAATGCTTGCTTACCACGCTAATGAAAATATGCAGGAGCTTGTGGGATACTGCAATTTTTTTGAGGGCTGCACACTTTCGCTTGAAGAAAAAGAAACTGTCGCAAAAGCGGCCTCTCTAAAAATTTCGATTGTTGTAGATTCTCAATGTGAAGGAAAGTCTGTCCAGGCGATATCCGTAGAAAAGATCCAGGTCAATGCATGTTCGCTTTACCTAGAAAACGCGAACAAAGAAGTCGTGGTGCTGAGGTTTGATCGAATTGCGGCATTGATCCTCGAGGGTCGCCTGTTAGCTCTTGGCATGAGTTTGCAACAAGCTTCCAGTCTAAGCCTTCGAGCGATTCCGGAATTTAAGCCCTCAAGTCAAGACGCACATTTGGATTTAGAAGCAGGACGAGTGACCGCCCATGTATTGATCCTTTCAACACCCACCTCCCGAATTGTAGTCCCTTCTGTTGAAGGAAAAAGCATAACGGTTTCCCTTCAAAAACAAGTTGAAGCCCTTTTGGAATGTGAGCTTGAGTCTGTGCAAGGGTGGACCACTTTAGATTTACAGGTTCAGGTTCTCAATGAAAGCGAAGGACTTATGGAGCTTCCTCTTGAGTGGCAATGTCAGTCTGGAAAAAAGTGGAGAGCTAAGGCTCAGATATTTTTTTCGGTGTCAAAAGGTGAGATCGATTCAAGTTCTTTGGTGATTCAACTCGTTCAAAAGAAACAAAACTAAGCGAGGTTCGAATGAAAGGTTTAGCGATTTTATTTTCATCTTTGGCTTTTTTGCAGCCGGCTGCTTGGGCTCAAGCTAGTTCCGTCGGTCGAGAGGCAATGGTTGAGTCGGCTTTTGAAGTGTTTATGCCTGTGATTTATTTTCTTTCGGGTGCCGAAGATTTTCGTGCGAGCCTTTCAAAAGAAGAAGCGGCTCAGTTTGAACTTTTAGGTCATTATTTAATCAAGCACGCCGTTCGCGTGGGGCCTCCTTCGCGACCAGGTGAGGGAAATACTCCTAACCACATCGACTTTAAACTTAAATTTTCAGATCGAAGCGAAGACTTTGTTTTATCTCCAGGAGAGCCAGAGAGAACCGCAAAAGTTTTAAACGATGTTTGGTTCAACTTAAACATCATTAACAATCCTAAAAACTCATTTTCTTTTTTAGATATCTTGCAAATTTTGGTTCATGAATTTGGTCATAAGCTCGAAGAGAAAAAAGATCAGGCTGCTATTGATCGTGTCGCAGCAAAAATCAGAGCTTACATGTCTCCCTATTCTCGTGAATACGAATTAAAAAAGGGTTTAACGGCTCATACTTTTATTCTTCCGTATTTGATGATCTTAAATGGCCCCGTTGATTTCCAGGCAGAACCGATTGTGCTTGTGAATCGCAGTGGTCGGTACACAAGAGCTATCACTCCAGTGGCTGATTTGGTTTTTCCAGGACAAGGGTATCTTCAGGCCGGAGCGCCGACTCAAGATTATAAGAGGGTCGTTTTAAAACCCGAGTTTAAGATCATCTCGGATAAAGTACGTGTTACTTGGGATATTCAGATTCGCCATTATTTAGTCGAGGCCCCAGTTCGGTTTAACTATTTAAGGCTTTTAACTCGCCCTGAGAGTGTGGCATCAGATTTTGCCGTCGCTCCTATGCCCCAGAATAGAAAATACTTTTCTGATTTTTCGGAGTCGGATCTCGCAACTGACAGATTTGTTTTAAGACCCAAAGGGACTCAAGATAAACCGTATGCGCCTGCCGCAGGTCGATGGTTGCAAACATTTAAAGTGGTAAGTGAAGACGGCATAAAAGCGACACTCGAGGCGGTGATCTCTTCAGAATCAAAAATTACACTAGCATCAGTTACAGCTGAATTCGAAAGTGAGTTTTTGGAGTATCCGGCTCAGGTGACGGCGATCGATGTAAATTCTTATAAAATAAAAGTTGAAATTCCTCGAAGCTCAATCAGTGGAAACTCGATTTTATTGCTGGCTTTAAATCTAAACTCCAGTGTGGAGTGGGAGTTTTCTTCTGCGATTGAAGTCAAAACTGTTAAAGTAAAATCAGACTCCCTTAAAATTCAATTTATTGCAGCCGGCTCTAACGAAGGATGGACAGATATCCGTAAACTCGGAGCTCATGTTAAGGGCAAAGATATTCGAATTCTTTTTAAGATCGAGTCTGAAGCTCTCTTGAACCATATCGAAGTGACTTGGCTAATTTACGAAGGTGTGATGTTAAATGGAAAAGAAGTCGTATTGAGAACTCGAAATGTCAGAGAAATTTTCCCGGCATCAGAAATCCAACAGAAAATCGAAAGTGGGATTCTCACATTTTCGATTCGGTCGGAGAGAATGATGCGTGATATGGGTTCAAGAGCTCTAAAATCTTATTCAATCAAAGACAAACGTTATCGTGGCATCATCACACTCTCGGCCGTGACTCAGAGTAATCAACGATTAAATTTGGGAAATCGTATGGCACCAACAGTCTCTGAGTGGCGCTCGCTTTATGAGATATCGCCGGTACCTTAGATTGTTCTTGTGGGAATCGGCACCTGCCACTTCGAGTGTCGCTAAAAGGCACTTTAGAAATACCTATACATTTAAAGGTCTTTTTATTGACCGATAGGTCTATTGTGATTCGGAAGCTTCTCAAATACGGCTTCGTAGGATGTAAGTCGATCCGCCTTTAGTCGTCTTTTTGCTTAAAAACTTTGTTTTGTTACGATTCCTGTCCTAAGCTCGGGCACTGCCTAAGACCAAAATGAAGGGTCTGGATTTGTTCATTATTCTATAAAGTGATCAAATAGATAAATGCGGTTCTCTTTTATCCTGGTTGCTGGACTTACAACTTTTTCAGGTTTCGCATACGCCGAAGATTTAATACGCGTGGGGTATTCCTATTCGGATTCCGCATTTTTAAATGATTTCCAAAATGAATTGCAAAAAAATGGGGCGACTCAACAGGGTAAGAGAAAACTCGGCCACGCTCTTAAAAAAAGTCATTATTATCATTTTTCGGTGGGGCAGAGCGAAGCTAAAGAAGTTTTTCAGTTTTTGGCCTCACGTGGAAAAATTCAGTTCGACCGAACAAAAGACTACCGAAAAAATGTGGCACAGCCCGTTCGTATTATTCTTTGGGCGGTAGAACTCAAAGATGAGAGCAAAGATATTGGCATTTATCAGGCCTATACCGATCAAAATGCGGCCAGTCTTAGTTTTGAGGAAGCCCAGCTTCCCTTTTCAACAGTCGAGAAATCTCAAATTCGCTCGGACATCGGAAAAGTGGATGAGGGTGTGTTTATTTGGGCCCTGTTAAAGCAGGGACCTTTGTTGTTGTCGCAAAACTCTCGATGGAGCGAAGAGGAAAGACATTTTAAGCTCCGTTTCGGTGAGCAAAAGGGAGATGTTGTAAAAATCAACACGTCCACGCTCCAAGGATATGAATACGAAATCAAAATTCAGAGCGCTTTTAAAAAGAAATCAGAAATGCAACAAGGGCTTGCAAGCTTGCTTGAGCAAAACCAGTGCTCGTTGCGAAAGCCTGGAAAAAAGGTCAATGAAACGCGCTGGAACTGTAATGACGGAACTGTTTTTTCGAAAGTCATTGCAAGTGAACTTGCGCATTCTGATATTAGCCTTCGGCCGCTGAGAAAAATTTCGGATTCAAAAGTTCGCTTGAGAGTTCAAATCGAAACTTTATTTGAAGACGAGGCGCTTTCAGTTCCGCTCGTAAAACTTCCAGAAAAGCCTATTTATTTTACAACTCCTTTGTTGGCCGCAAACTCAGTAGAAAGGTCCCCAAGTTCCGGAGAAGAGCCGGTCTTTTGGCTGGAAAAGCCTCAGCCCAGTAAAGTGTACTCCAAAAAAGTTCAGTACCTCGGTTTTTCAGACCGAATAAAGACGATTAAATGGGGCCACCAAACGATTGAAGCAGACGCACAAGGAGTTTTTAAATTTGAGCTGGACGTTCCCGACAAGAGAACCCCCGCATCGGAAATTTTGACCGTGGGCGAAGGTGCTCAGGTGATAGAGCAGAAGATTGAACTCCAAAGAGAAAATCGCTATCGGATGAGTCTCCTGACTGGAGTCATTCCGGTTGCTGACAAAAACAAAACCTCAATGGCCTACTTCGGTTACGGCGATTTTGAGGCCGCCTTTGATCACTTTTTTGTGCAAAGTCACCGAGCTGATTGGGACTACCAACATTGGATTGTAAATGTGGGCCACTACCAGACGAGCACCTTAAAAGCGGGGACAACGGATTCAACTCACGTGGGTTTACGTTATCGATTTTTAGGAGAGGCTCTAAATTTAGAGAGAGGTTTCTTTCTAAGAACAGCCGTCCGAAATATCTCGATTTCGTCGGCTCGAGGTCAATTCCTAGGTGGCGGATTGAGTTACGTCAACTACCTCTGGAGTCCTATTAACACTGTAATGAGTTGGATCCCGGGACTAGATGTTCCAAAAACCATAGAAACCTTTGCTGAGGTTTATCCAATTTCACTTTCAAACAATGTTCTGGAAAGTTCAGTCGCTCAGGGAGGCTTCACAGGTAAGATCTGGTTTAGTGACAACTTTATTCTACAAGGTTCCGTTATCTACCGGTCTTACAAGATACTGAACGAAGGCACACTTAAGGAAGGCAAGTTTGCATCGACCTCATTTGAAGGTGGCTTCGGGATTAATTTCTAACATAATATTTTAGCCCGACTGTAACGCGACCTTCGTGGAGTGGATTTTAATAAAATCTCTCGCTAAACTGAGTTCATATTTGGGGATCAAAAACGCCTACTTTTATTGAGGTTAGATGTGAAAAAGCTGATCTATGTTTCATTATTTTTTATTGCGACATTTAATTTTGGATGCACCAAAAAAACAGAGTCCGAAGATGTAAGTACGTCGGGAATCGAGGCTCACTTTGTAGTCGACGCTTATCCGGCAGACAATCGAGTTGTTTGCCAAGCCACTTTTAATCTTGAAAGCGATGACAATAATCTAATTGAACTCAGCGACGGCGATTCTATTACATGCAACGGAATTGGCATGGCAAAAAGTGGGACCACATATTCGATTACTACCGCTTACGCCGCTAACGCCGAGTATGAATTTTCTTTTATAAGAGAAGGCGAGTCGGCACATACCACATCGATTCAAATACCAGATGCCCCAACAGGAATTTCTCCTGCTTCAGGAGCGACTTCGACAAAAGGACAGGCTTTAAATGTCAGTTGGACTCCAAGTACCGATGTTACATGGGAATCAATGCGAGTCTCATTGAACAACGGAGAGACCGGGGATGATGCCCTCAATGCAACTGTAGAAGACCCCGCTCCCGAGACGGGATCGGTGGCTTTTGGTACGAGCCAAACACAAACAAGCCCACCATCTACAGGATCATGGAGTTCTACGCTTACATTAACACGCACAAAAAAAGGGACTCGACCCGAAAATCTTTCGGGAGACATATTTTCTCACATTAGCGTCGAAGTTCCCGTGACTTTAGTCGACTAAGCCTCCGGAGTGATGGAAAATTAAATGCAGAAATCAACGTGCTCTCGCGAATCGCGTCTCATGAAGGTTTGTTAAAGTTTCTCGAGATGTTTCACTTGAGGAAAAGAAGTAAGGCAATTGACAAACAAAGCCTTGTTTCAGCTATTCGTATTTAAACTCAATGAGAGCATGGAAATGTTTAGGGACCGAGGCCTTAAAGGTCATTCGCGTGCGTTTAAAGGGATGAGTCATCTCAATCGATGCCGAGTGGAGGCAGAGGTCGCGAAGTCCAGTTTTAACTTTGCCATACCGATCATCGCCAACGATGGGGTGTCCTAGGTCTGCGAGGTGCACGCGGATCTGATTTTTTCTTCTTGTTTTTTCTTTTTCGCTAAGGTCACGATCGCTGACGATATCGAATCCAGGAGATGTCGACCATCCGCGAATGGGCCGATCTTTTCCAAATCGGAAACATAATGGCCTTGATAGGGAACCTTGTGCAAAAACTCATGACTTCGTAAAAGTCCAGTAATTTTAGCCGACTCAGCCGTCCGAGGAGGTCAGATTCCTTAAGAGTGTCTAAAAGTTTTACATTCAGGTAGCAGCGAGCTCTCATATAGAGGATTGGATGAGGGCATAAGTCGTGAAATCCTTCTCTCCTAAGATCGTTGAAACAATTCATGAGGAGAGAGCAATGAAAAACCTAAAAGCATCACTTTTACTTTTATCGAATTTAACCTTTTGCAATGTTGTGGTGGCTGAGACTTGCCCGCCAAGCTGCGTTTCGAGTTCATTGACTCAGGAACAGTTGGCTGAGGGGCAACAAGCTCTCAAAAACTTTATTCAAAAAATTGGACTCGACGATGTGGGAACCGACCTTGCAATCAGTGTTGAAACTGGTCGCGATGAACAAGTTCCATTCAAGGCGACTTACACAGGTACTGACGGCAAAAAAAACGAGATTACTTTCCTTGCAAAATTCGAACATAGAAGTTGGACTTTTGAATATGTCCCTGCAGGTCAGGCTCTTTCTTCGCGCGATCAATTTATTTCTCTTCGAACAGGTATGTTAAACAAACGGGCGCCACACCTTATGGCGGCGGCCCTCGTTGAAATGCAAACTTTAAAAGAGCAGCTCGAAGCGAATCCTTCTCAGGTTTCAGACGCCCAAATGGGAGATCTTCTTCGATTGAGTTTTCTTTTGCGCAAATCGCAAATGGAGACACCTCGACATGGCCGCGTTTTAAATGCGTGGAGCCTGTTTAAATCTAACTTTCGTCATGTAGAACTGACTGAGCAAAGTCTCGCAAAGGTTGTCGAGAGTAAAAAACTTGTTGATCAGTCGGGCAAAAAAATTGGCGATCCGACCGCTCAAAATGTCGAGCAGTTTACAGCCGGTAAGCTCGGAAATTTTATTAAAATTTCTGATGGTCTGGGTACCACTGTTCAAATCACGCGACTGAGTGATGGAAAATTAAATGCAGAAATCGATGTGCTCTCGCGAATCGCGTCTCATGAAGGTTTAGTAAAGTTTCTCGAGATGTTTTATGGGTTAGAGAAAATTGAGGTCAAAGAGGGTGCAAGTGCTTTTGATCAAGTTCAAAGCTTTAAGATTTTTGCCGCATTGACCGATCCAGAGCTGAGCACGGACAGATTGCAAAAAATGGTCTCTGATGTTTCCTCGGCCCAATTTCTTTACATCAAGAACTCATGGATGCCAAAAATTATTTCGCAAGAGCGATGGGACAGAGCCGATATTGTTAAGAGAATGACGGAGCGATTGCAGCAGGCTGGAAATCTCGAAACTGTCGAAGCCAAGCTCAATTTCGTGAAGGCCGTACACACAGAATTTGCTGCCGAAGTAAACGCAAAAAATAAAAGTGCGAAATTGAATCCAATCGTGGAAGTTGAAGCCATTGGTTATGTTCGCGAGATTTTTAAAAATCTTTCTGCTGAGGAAAAAGCAGAGCTTGATGCTCGCGCTAAGAAGGCTTTCGAAGATTTCTTTAATCGGAATGATATTTCACTTGAAGAAGAGAAGTAAGGCGAAGGCATTAGGCCTCGTGCCGGCTATTCGTATTTGAACTCAATCAGAGTGCGGAAATGTTTAGGGACCGGGGCCTTAAAGGTCATTCGCGTGCGTTTAAAGGGATGAGTCATCTCAATCGATGCCGAGTGGAGGCAGAGGTCGCGAAGTCCAGTTTTAACTTTGCCATACCGATCATCGCCAACGATGGGGTGTCCTAGGTCTGCGAGGTGGACCCGGATCTGGTTTTTTCTTCCGGTCAGCAAATTAATTTTTAGCAGGCTGTATTTTTCTGTCTCTTTTAAGACGGTGTATTCGGTCTTTGCGAGTTTACCTTTTGGATCCTCACTTGAATGAACGACGTAGTTTTCGTCTTCGCTAAGGAAACTCTCAATAAGTCCATGTTTTTTCTTCAATTGGCCATGGACGATTGCGTAATAGGTTTTTACGGTGCTTTTCCAATTGTCCTTCAGAAAATGCATCACCTCTTCGGTCTTTGCGAAAATCAAAACTCCGGTTGTGGCTTGATCGAGACGGTGAACAACGTAAACACATTTGCGAGATTTTGGATTCCCTTTTTGCACGTATCGATTGAGAACACTGTGAACTGTGTTTTCGCTTTCCCATTTCGCCGCTACTGAAAGGATGCCAGCCGCTTTGTTGCCAACAATAAGATCAAGATCTTCGTGAAGAATCTCAAAACCTTTGGGCTGATGCTTTTTAGGAACTTTCTTCATCTTTGCCGCCTCAGGCGATTTAGGCTTCCCGACGTTGTTCCGTCGGAGCCGTAATAAGTGCATTCGAATCGAAACTGTTGGTGTCGAATGCCAAAGCTTTTTGTAGCCTGGGGACACATCGGGTTTTCAAACAATAAAAGCTCTTCGATTATAGTTTCGTCGTAATTATTATCAGGCCCTCTTTTCATCTGGACTATCTGTAACATATTTTTTCTTTCAGGCGACTCGGGACCACAGTTATTTGGCTCGGTAATTACGAATTTAAAACGTAAAAGGGTACTCAGATCTTGAGGAATGGATATAAAACCATCATTAGGATTTTTGCCTGAGCTGGTTTCATAAGAAAAAAGATCCTCGGAAGCAAACATTCGGGCCAGCGAAAATGCAGATAGCCCGGTGTGAGCATCGTTTACGTAGGAGCTGCAATGAAAGATGTCGCGAATGCCAAATTGTGTTCCTACTTGTTTTTTCTTTTTCGCTAGTGTCACTATCGCTGACGATATCGAATCCAAGAGATGTCGACCATTCGCAAATGGACCGATATCTTCCAAATCGGAAATATAATGGTCTTGATAGGGAACCTTGTGCAAAAACTCATGACTTATTAAAAATAACACCTGAACGGGTGTTAAAGTTTTAACCGAATCTCGATGGAATTCGATTGTGCCGAAGGGACCCAACACCGTGCGAGCGGCTACCATCATCGGTTTGCCATCCGGTCCTTCGACGAAGAGGGGGTCGTTACGCAACACAAAAGGAGTTCGGTTTTTGATCTGATTCAATTTTAATACTTCGACACTCACGGAATTTAGAACTTCACGACAAAACTGAATTTGCTCCGGTTCCAATTTTTCCGAATTACAGAGTTTATTTTTTTCCTCCGGATCTTTAGCTGCAATCTTAAGTGTTTCAACCATAGACACACGTGCGGCTTCAAGAAAATCGAAAATAGGATCACCTCCGTTGCCGACACCTGTGCCGGAACCAAATGTCTGAACACTAAAAATGCAGAGAGTTATAGAGATAAGATATTTGAAACTCATTTAAGTTTTTCTCCTATTGGAGTGAGATGAATCGTCACCTGAACCAAGGAATCACTTCCCTTGGGGTGCTTATCAATAAAATTCATCAACTGACTGTGGAATGAATCCACAAGATCTTTTAGATCATTAAAATTTTCTTTGTCGATGGAGAGCAGAACGGTCGACGCTTTCCTGCGATCAGTAGGAAGATCGGTGATGCCTCGTGAAGCAATCTCTAAGGCTTTTTTATGAAAAGAGCGAATTTTTTCATTCGGAATCTCATTGGTCGTGATGACTGCGGCATCTTCTGCCACAATTTTACCAGCGGGAGTTTGGCGCCAAAAACCTTCTCGCAAAAGAAATTCCACAGATTTTTTAATTCTGTGTGCTGGAGCAATCCCCCGAAGCATAGAGAACAAAACTTCTGAATCCAGGCTAAAGCCTTTTACATCTACCAGGTCTTTGACATAAGGGTTGAGCCAATCCGACAAAAGATGATTCTGTGGTGTTCTCACCTTTTGAGGTGCACGAGGTTCACCGGCCACATCTATTTTATAAACGTGAGCTGACAATTTCTTATCGATGAACTCGTGTTCTGCCTGTGTGAGTTTGAAGATTACAGCTAGGGCGGAAAGGTTGTCACGAGTAAGTTGTCTCTTGCCTTTAAGAATTTGTGAAACGAGGGCTTGAGAACAGACTCCCACCTTCGCGGTTCTCTGGCGTAGGCTAAAAGAACCGCAGGTTTTATAATGTTCAAAAAGTTTCACAAAGAATTCGACGGGCGAACCGTAATCGTAGACAACGGGTCGCCCTCTGAATTTCTCTATTGGCTGAGAAGCAGGCATTACTGATGAGTTCCCTTAAAGCGGCATTCTACCGAAGCAAGTCCAACC
>JBFWYS010000077.1:0-10884 GCA_050186175.1 Pseudobdellovibrionaceae bacterium | reverse complement strand
CTGGAAGGCCCATCGTAGACGGGGGCGAGCCGCTTTGGATTCCATTGCTAAATGCTTTTGTGAACTATACATGTGCGACCAATGAGACGAACCGCGTGGGTTACAATCTTAAAACTATAACGGATCCCGTTTATTCAGTAGTCGATCGCAACACACGTGAAGTTCTTTGTTCCGGTGATGCCTCTTCGATTGTGGCCGATATTCATCAGAGCAAGTCATTCTCTCTTGATCTCTGTGCCGCCATCGAGAACAGCGATATCACGACAATGCGATATTATACCTTTATATTGCATGACAAAAGCAAACCCTTCACACAATTTGAATCGCCTGCCACGCAGGGAGTTGCTTCAATAAACATCACTCTTCCCGCGGGGAAATTGGGAGCCAATGTTCAAGGCTCTGTCCTCTATGATACGAACACTCTGAATCTCGTTCCCACATTTGTGATCGATAAGTATTGCGATCGATTATCTTCTCCTATAGTTATAAATTTTGGCAAAATGCCGATCCGCTTGAGTTCGCTTTTTAAAGGAGTCTTCTTTGATATCCTAGGCGAGAACTCAACTCCTCGGGCTCACGTCAAAAGAAAAATTTCCTGGATTAAATCTCCGCAGGTCATGTTCTTGACAAAGCCCAACTCGGACGGGCAGGTGAATGGAATCAACGAGCTGTTTGGCGACAATACGCGCGGCCCCGACGGTCAATTTGCCGCCAACGGTTTTGCAGCATTGGCCAAACACGATTCTGATAGGAACGGTTTTATAACCATGGGCGACGAGATTTTTGGCCATCTCAGAATGTGGTCAGACACGAATTTAGATGGGCTTGCTGTTGCTGACGAACTTTTTACGCTTGATGAAATGGACATTGAAGCGATCGATTTAAGTTACGATCCGAACTACAAAGAGCGCGACAGGCATGGGAATATGATTCTTTATAAATCGATCGTAAAGACGCATGGTGATGAGTACTATCCTATGTTTGATATCTGGTTTCGCCACGACTAGGTGGAGGATCAAACATTTTGGGATCTGAGTTAAAACTACATTCACAAAGCCACCTCGCTCGATTTTTCCGCTTTGCAATCAGAGCAGTGTCCATAGAAAACAACAGAAAGGTGGGCTTTGGAAAAATCGTGGATCTCTTTGAGGGCCTTCTCGATACGACTGAAAAGTTTTTGATCGCCTTTTTTCACATCTCCGCAACCTTTGCAAATGTAATAGTGGTGAACCTTGCTATCAAAAATAAACTGATACGCCTTTCCCATCTTAGGAAGATGCAATTCCTGAATGAGATCAAGCGAGATCAACTTTTCAATATTTCTGTAGATCGTAGTGCGATCTACTTCAGGAAGATGACGTGTGACATGCGCCTGCAATTCTTTAACGGGAATATGCCTGGCCTGATTATCGAGAAAGAACTGAATCAACAGCTCCTTCGATGGGGTCATGCGAAGACGTTTTGACTTTAAATAAGTGAGTAAATCCTTGCGCTTTTTCATCTCTACTCCTTTACCCACATTGTCAGATTGCCATTCTCCATATGACGACTTGCAACCATTCTCCACGAGCTGGGCACACGACCGCCATATCCGTGAAAAGTAATTAGAACTTTTCCCGGCTTAGCCAAGGTCAGTTGTCTGAAAACTTCTGAGGTGTAATGAGCGTAATTTTTGGCATCAAACTCAATGTCTTTTTCTATGATGCTATGATCCTCGTCGGCAATATGTTCCTGAAACGGATTATAGAGATAATAAATGTCGTGTAAATCCCAGTTAAGATCGAGCATATTCATTTGAGTAATTGATATATTTTTGAGGCAGTTAACTTTGATAATCTTGTTTGCGATCTCGACTAATTTGGGCCGCTGTTCGATTCCGAATATTTCATAATTAGTCAAAATACGGAGCAGGAGGCAGAGCTTTCCAACTCCACAGCCGATATCAACTAAAGACTTCCGGTTCAGTGGATTGATCCACTCGGAAATTTGCCGAGCGACTTCAATCGAAGACCAATGAATCGTCGACTGAAACTGATAGTAGGGTGGGAAAATTTGATCGAACTCTGTTTCTTCAATGGCTTTTCCTGAACGGATTTGTTCGATGACATTCAAGGCCAATACAGGCTTGGTAGAAAATTTCTTAGGAAAGAGCTCAACAATTTCGCCGACTCTAGACATCTAGAGTCTCCATAGCGAGATTCCTATGAAAGTCTAGCCGCGCGAGTAACGTCTTCATTTTTAATCGCTGTTTGTACTCCACTGAGCGCATGAGTATTGCCAGGTTTTTCTCGCTTTCCATCTCAATCACAAATAGGCACCTATCAAGAAGTGCACCTCTTATTATTATTGCATCATATTGCATTAGTCCACGGACGACTGCAACATGATGCAATAAAAGAATCGGATCGCCATTCCTTGCTGTACTTCTGACCACCCATTTTTATAATTTCAATCCCCTGTAATGCCTTGTTGAGTCAGCCCTTTTGCTCGTTTTGAAATGAGCTGGCTAATTCGTTTGGCTATTTTTGCTTTGGGATACTGCGAGAGGACCTCGGTGGTCACTCGGTCTTTATGTTCCAAGACTCGGGCTCGTACGTCTTTCATGCGTTGAACAAAGGAGTTCTTTTTAATGCCTAAATTTTCCTCTTCTTGATGAAATTGATTAAGACCAATTTGTTCGAAACGATTGCGGCCACCGATGTAGAATGAAAAATCTTTTTTTAAGGACGTATAAATAGAGGTGCAAAGGAGATCGTAGAAAGGAGCCAATTCAATTCGCTGCCCTTTTAATAAGAACGAAATATTTTTTGAGTGGCTGTCGTTGTTGCCAATCAAAAGGTTGAAGCAAACCCAATTCAAAAAATCTTTTAAGTTTTGCATGCGCTTTGAAGCCGTCGCATTTTCCAATAACAAATTGTAATTGTCTTTGAGTTTTGGGCCACCCTTGGCTTCGTGTTTGAACTCGCTGGTAATACCTTGAGCTTGGCAAAAATCCTGCTGATGCAATCGATGCGTACGCCCCTTAGAGTCGGTGGTGCGGTCATAGCGCTGAATGATGAAGAGGGGATAGTCTCCTTCTAAAATTTCGCAGGGGGGAATGTCAAAACCAATGGCGCGCGCTAGCTGCATACAAAATAATTCATTGTAGACCGAGTCCTTGACGCCATTTCGGACAATAGGCACTTTCACGATGTGGGTGGTGGGGGCTCCACCTGTGGGCAAGAAAAATTTGTTTTCTTTATAAATGGCAGCGAACTTATCCTGGGCTCCGGCCAAGGATAGATATCCTGGATCCATGCCGGCAATGACATCTGCCACAGATTTTTTCTTAGAGAGTGCCGAATCAATTTTGGCCCGCGTAAGATGGACGGGTTTTGTTTGAGTGGGGGCCGGTTTGAAATTTTTATTTTCGGTGATGGTCACTGCACCGGCACAGTCTTTTCCAAAATGTTCTAGAAAATCAAAGACGCCTGTAATGTCGTGATCGGTTTCAATGGTTTTACGCAAATCTCCTTCAGGCAAGAGGTTTTCAAAAAAAGACAGCGTTATTTTGTTTTCAAATTTTTGTTGTGAAAGAGGCATTGCTAGACTCAAAGCAAAGGCGCTGTCTGATTTTAGCCAGTGATCTGAATACGAATATGAAAATACCAGATCTTCATTTCGATGCAGGGTTCCGATGAGCTGTTTTTCGTAAAAAACGTAGAGAGTTTTTTTCATTCTTCCATCTCGAAAATGATTTTGAAGCCAAGGATTTTCGACATCTTTGCAAGGGTCGAAAGTTGCACATCCGATTTTCCAAGCTCGATGCGGCTGATTCCGTTGTGCGAAAGATTGCAAAAATCAGCGAGCGATTTTTGAGTAATACCCAACTGCTTGCGTCGATCCTTCAGAATCACCGCGACGGCCTGGTTATTTTTAACCTCATGTTTTTTCATCGTCACCTCACGATTCTTATTATAATAAGAATTTCCGCTCAATCCAAGCCTTTTCTAGACAATTCTCACTATAATGAGAATTGTCTAGCCGACGGCCGTATTTGAGTGCCATTCTCACTATAATAAGAATTTGAGGCGAGGTTCTCAGCCCAGACTTTTCTCCAGAAAATCGAATTTAATAGACCATTGTTGCAAACCCGATGTTCAGTACTACCTGTATCAAAACAAGATTTGCCCGCAGGGACACTTGAATTTAAATAAGCTAGAACATCAGTGCCGTGCTGGCCTGAATTCTCGACGATCAGGTGAGAAAAAAAAAGAGGCGATTCTAATACCGCCTCTTTTCAATCTAAAATTTGACCTTTTAATCTCTTAAGTCACAATGGATAACTGCCGTTTTGCCTTTGTTCCACTCAGTGGCTTTACTTGGAATTAAGTAACTCAGATCGAGAGTTAAATCAAATTCAGGACTATTCAATTTATAATCTACGATCTGAGCGATCTCATTGTTAACATACAAATCTTCAAACTTATTAAGATAGTGTAGATGAACAATAGCTGCATCGCCGTTTTGGAGAAGGTCAGGTGTTTGGCCGTAATCCACGGTCATCAAAATGCCGTTGGTGCGGAAACAACGAATACTTTTTTGGTACGACTCTGGATCTAACGGTGGATAAGCAAGGCACTCAGTTCCCGATTCAAGCTTGCCATCAATCTTCAGAGAGCAATACGGCTTAGCAAAAGCACTCGCCTGACCTAGAATTAGAACCGCAAATAAACTAGCCACCAATTGCATTTTCATAAAAATCCTTTCAGATAAATTTTTAGGGACAGTATTTTGTTTAGTGACTGGTTAATAAACCAGTTTTCTGAAAGCATCCAAATAAAATTTATTTAATGTAAATGTTTCCGTGCCGTAAAAGCTGCGGTCTATCCATATGTAGTGTCTACAAGGTAGATGCCTACCACGTTGTCAGTTTTTGAAGAGTAGAAAATGTTAAAAGATCGTAATATCGAGCTGCTTGCCCTGCAGTGCTCAGTCTCGTAGAAAAGGGGATGGCTTTTTGGGTCGTACTTTTTTTCTCTATTTTTCAGGTTGCCGCCGATGAAACACAGATCTGCCCACACATTCTGGCAAAGGGGACCTTGCGGCTCAACGCCAATGAAAAAATGCTTGTTTGTGGATCGGATCGAGGCCCCGAGGGGTGGCGAGAGATTCCGATTCCGCAGGCGCAGCTCGAGCTAAAGCTGATTCTCCAAAATCTAGGCTATTTTAATCCTCAGTTTGAACGACAGGGAGAGCAGTTGCTTGTCTGGCCCGGGCTACAAACACTTGTGAAAACACTGGAGGTCTCTGGATCAGAAGGACTTTTAGATCCAGACAAAAAAAGAAAAATTGTGAACGCTCCTCTGATCCCAGGAAAGTTAGACGAAGTGAATTCCTGGGCGAACATCAAAGTGAGATCGGCGGGATATGCTTGTCCCGAAATAAAAGTTACCGGCTCCGTGCCGGAGAGAGCCATTCAAACAGAAATATATTTAGACTCAAAAAAAAACTATGGCCCCCTCGAGACCGATGGGCTTTCTGGCTTGCATCCTTCGGTTTTGGATCGCTATCAACCTTTTTACGAAGGAGACCCTTACAATGTGATTGAAACCCAAATTATGACTTCGCGAATGCTCTCAGACGGTTTGTTTCAGAGCGCCTCTTTGAGCACTGAATGTTCTGAAGACAAGGCTCTTTTGAAACTTCTCACGTCAATCGGGAAACCCCGAATTTTACGATTTGGAGTTGGGGGCTCAACTGAAGAGGCACCCTTTGTTGATTTGTCCTTCAAAAATGCGCAACTCGATAAACGGGCGTCATCGGTCGCAGGAAGTCTTCATGGGTCTCCTCGGCTTCTTCGATTGTCAATCGTATCAGAGTTTTACCTTTTACCGAGGTGGAGCCGCACCTTCTTCGGGCCGCGTTTTAAAATAGAAAGAAAAACTGAAACTGCGTTTGAGGTGGATTCTGCGCAAATCGGAGTCGACCTCGGTCAGCACTGGGACGCAGGAAATATTCGACTGAATGCACGTGTGGGGCCGACTCTAAACAAGACCCTCACACGTCGTGGTGTCGGTCCGGAAGAGGCTCAGTATCCGACCTTTGAGGGCTCGTTGTCAGTGATGAATCACGTCTACGAAACCTCCATTCGCGACCAGTACGAGGGTTGGAATGGAAGTTTTGCTTATCGAGGACAGAGGAAAGGCCTTGGTTCAAAAGTGGATGTAAATCATTACGAGTTTAATTATAAATACCTTTGGAACATCGGAGCCTATTCGCCCCCGCTTTTTGTGTTGGCGAACCGCCTTGAGGGCGTAGTCGTTGATGCCGACGATATCGAACAAACAGAAACCCGAACATTGATTCCGGTTGAAGACCGTATTTATATGGGGGGCGATCAAAACTTGCGTGGATTTCCCCGCGCAAGTCTCAACAATAGAGACCTCGGTTATTTGACCTCGCTCTACTTAGGACTCGAACTCAGACTTATTGCTGAATTGCCGTATCGATTAGAACCTTTTTTACTTTTTGATTCCGCACGATTTGGTGATCGTCGCTACACTTTAGATCGACCGCTGTTCTTGTCTGAGGGAGGCGGGCTTCGGTGGGCTTCACCAGTGGGAACCTTCAGGCTTTCTGCTGCGCGCGGAAGAGTTATCCATAAAATGGCTGAGATGCCCTCTTATCCAGAGCAATGGGTTTATTTTTTCAGTTTTGGCCAGGAGTTTTAAACATGAAAATGATGCGCAAAATTTTGCTTGGCTTGGTGGTGATCGTCGCGGTGACACTCATTGGAGTGACCTCGGCTTTGTACTGGGCTGTAAAAAATCCCGAGAGCGCCTGGCGATTCGCACAGCAATTTCTGCCTTCGGATTTAAGCATGAGTTGGCAGAAACTTGATGTTTCATTGGCACGGCTTTCAGGCCTCAATTTCAAATTTGATCTTGAATTTCAAGGACTCAAAATAAAAAAAACGAACAATCCTTATCTTGAGATTCCTTTAGACAAACTAAGAGCGGTGGGCTCTGTCTATTTTTGGAGTCCTGTGCAGAACGTAATGCTTGATGAGTTTGAGCTTTCAGCCTCGGATCTTCTCAGGATAGAGTATGAAAAATCTGCGGAACAGCAAGAGAAGAGTCCTTATCAGAGAGCGCAAACAATCGCACAAACACTCGGAGACTTACGGCAGATTCTCAAGTTCAAAAAATTCAAAGTTGAGGTAAAGACCCTTGAAATGAATCGTTCTCCGTCACCTCTAAGGATTTCATTCAGAGCTGAAAATACTTTGTCACGCGCCAATAGCCTTCGTGTGCAAACTCTCTTACAGAAGGAGTCTCCTTCAGATATCGAGATGCACATAATTGGAGTTTTGGATCTTGAGAACTATGAATCCGAACAGTCGCTTTTTGAGGGAGTCGTCACAATTCGAAGCGATAAATTTAAAACGAGGCAGACCCTAAGATTGCGAGCCCGAAACCACGAAGTTAATTTGGATTTTCAGGGCCGGGCACAGTTTCAAAAGTATGTCGCTTATCCCAAAGGGCAGCTCGTTGTTCGCTCAAAAGGGACGGATCTCAAAGTTGAGGTTCCTTCGATTCTTGGAAGTCGCGGTGCTTTAGCTTCCTTCCGGGATCTTCATGGAAATTTTTTTCTGCCATTTGAAGAAGATCAAATGTGGAGCTCGCAACCGACGACCTATAAAATAAACGTACCCATCGCTTTATTTTTTATCGACGACGACATGAAACCACCACTAGAGAAATATTGTCAGTGTCGGATTCCAGAAGTTTTAAATGCGGAGGTTGTGGGGAAAGTATGGATGGCTGTCCTAATGTCTAAACCTGCACAGGAAACTTCGCTCTTAACGGCCAGAGTTCGTGTGGAAAGTATTAAGAATAAACTTTTGGAAGGGACTCTGGAAGCTGTTCTTGAGATCAGAAAAAAGGAAGAGCGGCTTTCTTATTTTCCTCGCTTGCAAGCGCAGGCTCACATTCAAAGTTTTCGGGGGCTTCGCAATTTTCTTGATGCGAAAAATGTTTTAATTCCTGCCCCCTTTGATATTCTCCAGGGAGAAGTTCATTTAGAAGCGAAAGATCCCATTCGAGTCAACGAACGGGGATATCTATTTCCAGTGTCGGTTGTAACTGAATTGGCCTCAAAGAATCAAAAGGTAAGTTTGAGGGCAGATATTGAGACCACGCTCCACAGAGATTTTAAGGAGGCCCACGTGCATGTTCGAACGCGGATTCGTGATTTGCAAGTCGAGCTTCCACCTCTCGATCCTCTACGAGGGCGACCTCGTCTTAAACGTGACGCACGAATTTTGATTTCAAAGGAGAAAAAAAAGATCCCACTCCGCAAATTCAAAGCGACATTTTCTTTTGAAATGGAGACAGCGGCTCCAGGTCGGATTCGGTTGTTATCGAAACATTTTAATCCCGCCTTGCCGCTCACTCTTAAATTGTCACAAGACTCTGAAAAAATCCGAGACGGCTTTATCGAAGCTCAGCCTTTTGAAATTGTTTATTTAAAACGGCGCATTCAGGTTGAAAAATTGAGGCTTTTCTTAGACTCGGATCCTCAAAAGGCTTTTAAGATCGATGGACGTCTCAAGATTCCACAGACAGAGTATATTTTGTTCGCAGATTTAAGTGGCACGGTGGCAAAACCTATTATTGATTTGAGCAGTGATCCTTATTTGCCTGATTCAGAAATCATTTCAGTTCTTCTTTATGACCGCACGAGTGATCAACTTGTGGCTGCAGATGCGGAGACAGCAGGCAGCGTACGAGCGGCAATGGTGGATCGAGCGATCGGTCTTTTCGGGCTTTGGGCATTTGCTTCCACCCCAATTAGAAATTTCAGCTATAATCCGTCGACGAAGGTCTACACGGCGACACTGGCTTTATCTGACGATACCACTGCTGGAATTGGAACGACTTGGGACCAGACGACAAATTTAGAACTGAGGAAGCGAGTTTCAAAAAGATGGGTATTGACTGCAGAATGGGTGCCGACGGGTGAAGAGGAAGACCTGACAAGGCTTGTGCTACAGTGGGAAAAACGTTTTTAGGCAGTTACAAAAAAATGAAATCGAAAGAGGATTGGAAAAATCTTCACTCGAAATGTTTGGTTGGGTGGATGAGTCTTTGAAGTGGACTTCTGCCTTAGCCCGAGTCAAATAACCGTTTGAATTCGTAAAAGATGCCGAATTCTGGCGAAGATGACGTAGATAGAGATTGAGTTATCGCAATAAATTGGTCCGGATAGAATTCTTTGATGAGAAGTAATTGCAAGAGTGCTGTGCGATAGAAGAAATCGGACTCTTCAAACTTATTGTTGTAGCGAATATAATTTTGGACATCGATGATCGACTTTGATCCTGCAGCCAAGGCACTGGCCACACCAATATACTCGGCAACTCCTTCATAGAGTTCCATGATATTTTCTGACTCCTGGCAATTGAATCCGCTCTGCAATTTTAAATACCGACTCGTTCGCAATTGGATAAAGTTTTTGATCTCTTTATGGGCGGCCTTGTGTTGACGGTTTTGTGCCGCCAATTGATAGGCAAGCAAAAGGGAACTTCTTTCTTGTTTTGAAAGTGCTTCGATTTCAGCGTTGGGTCGATAGCAGGTGGGATTGATTTTGTCCCGCTCTGTTTTGGATTCAGAGGCCCAACCGGGCCACGCGAACTTTGTATCAGCTTGGATATAAATGTGAACAGCTTCATGGACGAGTGTTTCTTGCCATTGGCTGGCGAGACCATTTTGGGCGATATCTTCTTCGGTCCTATTGTCAGGATCCAATTTAGTCATATCAAAGTCGAGATCGTATAACATTGCCATTCGGTGCCGGATTGTTTCAAGAAATTTAGCAATTGCAGGATCGACCGGATCCAGCTGTTCGTTCCCGGAAATGTAGGGAGTGAACATGAATGGAGTCAGTTCATATTCCGTTATCAACGTCGCAATAATATGACCCGATTCGATAACGAGAACGCATCTAGGGTGGGAACTCGGTTTAGCTAGAATATAAATTTGCTCGGTTGGACGATAGTTTGTCCAAATCTGAGTGTTAGTTAGCCTCTTCAAAAACCGAATCGTTTTTTCGGCTTCAAAGGGCAACCCTGTGCAGAATTCCGTGTTTGCGTAGCCGCTCATCGTGAACAGGAGTGCCCAGATGAAGAAGAACGTTTTCATGGATACCCCCTAATTCCAAGCGCAGAAAGCTCCTTATAAAAAAGATCAGATCTCTGAGCAGGCAGCGTCTCCTCAGTTGGTGGAAAAATCACAACGCCTTCAAAATCGCTAAACTTTCCAAAGAACTGTAGATCCGCTACGAAGGGATCAACGCCAATTGCTGAATCCAAATTCAATGATTTTCTAAAAGCGATGGGCGTAGTCAGCAGGCGCGGCACTTCAGAGCAAACTAAATCATCCTTTGAAACTTCCAAGTTATCTCCCTCAAAAACAAGAGGTCTTTTGCTCCAAATCCAGGTTGGAGAAATCCATGCAGATTCGGGATCATCCACCAACGGAGGTGTCAGCGACAAAAGTTTGTGACTGTCTACACCCAAAGCCGACAATCGATTATCAAGTGTTGGAAATACGGAAGCGTTCCTCGTGGTTAGGTGAAGGAAGCCAATGTAAAGAATGATCCCCTGGCAGGTGCCGTCTTTAATCAGATTGTTCATTGCGGATGAGATAAATTGATTGCGGTAGTCAACCCAGGCATCAACTCCAACGACATCATAACTGTGGTCAGGGTTGTTGTTGTCATCGACGGCAAGCACTTTAAATCCGTTGCTACGCAAGTATCGAAAACTACTCCGTTGGGCAGGGCTCATATCGGAAGATGCATCCAGCAATTGATCATTGCCTGCATTAAATTGGCGGAACA
>JBFWYS010000076.1:0-10948 GCA_050186175.1 Pseudobdellovibrionaceae bacterium | reverse complement strand
ATAGTCTTGATTATGCAAATGCGATTCTTAAACTTGCTAAGGAATCAAAAGCGTCTCAGAGGAGAACTCCGGCGGAATCGGAGAATCGGAAGAATTAGGGATTGCTTCACGAGGTCTTTTGTTCAAAAGTTTTCTTTGTTCAGGACATAGCTGATATATGCTCGAAAACTCAATTTACAAAATCAACCAAATCAGAAAACCAAACTCTACCGCAGATCCTTCAAAATCTCCTCCAACACCGCCTCCGCAGAGACCTTCTTCTGTGTCTTTGTTTTACGATCCACAAGCTCAATCTCATTATTATCAAGACCTCGCTTGCCAATCACCACCCTCAGAGGCATTCCCAAAAGATCTGCATCTTTGAATTTTACCCCAGGACGCTCATCTCGATCATCCATCAAAACTTCGATGCCTTTTGCTTCTAAGTCGTTGTGAAGTTTTTCAGCAAATCCCAGGATCTTTTCATCGCCTGGATCTAAGACACACATATGCACTTGGAAAGGTGCGATCGCCTTTGGCCAAATGATTCCGTCTTGATCGTGACTCTGCTCAATGGCCGCTTGAATTGTTCTCGAAACACCGATCCCATAACATCCCATCTCGATCGGTTTTGCAGAGCCGCCCTTGTCTAAGTAGGTTGCATTCATTTGTTTTGAGTAAGCCGTTCCTAAATAGAAAACGTGGCCAACTTCGATTCCCCTAAAGGTTTTAAGGCGGCCCGTAGAGACAGGACACTTATCCCCTTCTCTTGCCATTCGGAGGTCTGCAACTTTGGTGGCATTAAAATCGCGATTCTGATTTACATTCTTCAGATGGAATTCATCTTCGTTGGCGCCCACAATGATATTTTTAAGGCCCGCGACTCCGTTATCCATATAAATTGGAATCTTGAGTCCAACAGGTCCACAACTTCCAGGCCATGCGCCCGTTGTTTTCTTAACCTCTTCATCTGTCAGCATGAGAGGAGGATTTGTCATTCCTAAAAAGTTTTTCAACTTAATGGGATTCACTTCGTCGGATCCGCGCATCAGCACGGCGAATGTCTTGAGATCCGTGTCCCTTGGATCCAAACCTTCGTTGGCTGAGAAGAAAAGAGTCTTTACGAGTTCTTTTTCCGGTTTTCCGGTGAATTTAGAAAGATCTGCTATTGTTTTTTGTTTTGGAGTTGAGAACTTCTCCATTGGCAACTCGGCCTCTTGAGAAACGTGAGGTTCTGCATCGATTGCTGGGCAAACTTCGACGTTAGCTGCAAAATCAGAGGAGTCGCTCACAAGAAGCATATCTTCTCCAGCGCTGGCAAGAACTTGAAACTCGTGAGTTTGGCTTCCGCCGATATTTCCCGCGTCCGCTTGAACAATTCTAAAATCAAGTCCTACTCGTGAAAAAATGGATTTATAGGCGTCATACATATCTTGATAACTCTTGAGCGCACCCGCTTGATCTACATCAAAGCTGTAAGCGTCCTTCATAATAAACTCGCGACATCTCATCAAACCAAAACGAGGACGGATTTCATCTCTGTACTTCGTCTGAATTTGATAAAGATTGCGAGGAAGATCACGATAGCTCTTAACATCATGACGAACATAATCCGTAACAGCCTCTTCGTGAGTCGCCCCCAAACAAAATCCATGATCATTACGATTTTTGAATTTTAAAAGACCCGCACCCATTTTTGTCCAACGGCCTGTTTCTTCCCACAAACTCTGCGGCTGAACCATCGGCATTAGGATCTCTGTGCAGCCTTTTTTGCCAAGCTCTTCACGAATAATATTTTCAAAACGGCGAAGCGCTTTGAGAGCTAAATTTCCGTAAGTATAAATTCCCGGAGCTAGTTTTTTGATATATCCACCACGAACCATAAGTTTGTGGCTTGGAATCTCTGCGTCCGTTGGTGCTTCTTTAAGGGTGAAAATATGTGTTTTAGTCCATTTCATAGCTGCCGCTGCTCCTCAATTGCCGAGTTCTTTAACTTCGATACCGAAGGATTTAATTTTTCTGTGTAAATAACTTCTCTCTAGCCCGATCGCTTCTGCTGTACGACTGATATTCCCGTTATTTTCTGCGAGCTTCTTAAGAAGATACTCTTTTTCAAACTTTGCACGTGCATCACGAAAGCTTGAAAGCTCTTCACCTGTAATTTCTTGCTGATGAGTGTTGAGTCCCGCAAACTTAAGATCGTGAATCTCGATAAAATCGCCAGGGACTAAAATATACAGCCGTTCCACAAAATTACGAAGTTCTCTGACATTTCCGGGCCATGAGTAATGGCGAAGTCTTGCCGTAGCATCGTCAGAAAAGATTTTTTTATTGAAGCCACCTTCTTTAGAAAAGTTATCGCTGAAATGAGAAATGAGCGGAATGATGTCGTCATTTCTTTCGGCGAGGGCTGGAACATGAAACGGAATCACATTGAGGCGATAATAGAGATCTTCTCTGAATCTTCCCTCTTTGATTTCTGTTTCTAAATTTTTATTTGTGGCAGCGATCACCCGAACATCAACCTCGATATTTTGATTGCCGCCGACTCTTTGGAAAGTTTTCTCCTGAAGAATGCGAAGAATTTTGGCTTGCGTTTTAAGACTCATATCCGCGATTTCATCTAAAAACAAAGTTCCGCCCTGAGCAAGATCGAACTTTCCTTTTTTCATTTTATCGGCACCTGTAAAAGCGCCTTTCTCGTATCCAAAAAGTTCACTCTCGATCAATTCTTCAGGAATTGCAGCACAGTTCACATCGATGAAAGGGCGCGAAGCACGTGGACTCATGTAGTGAATATTTTGTGCGACTAATTCTTTTCCAGTTCCGTTAGCGCCAGTAATTAGAACCCAGCTTTGTGTGGGTGCCACTCGCGCAATCATTTGCTTAATCTGCATCATGGCTGAACTTTGTCCCACGAGTGCAATATTACGACGAAGTTTTCCGAGGAGCGCATTCTTCTCTAACCGCTCGTGTTGGAAATTCATAATATTCTGAATAGCGATTGAGATTTTATCCATCGAAAGAGGCTTTTCGATAAAATCCCATGCACCAAGTTTAGTGGCCTTGACTGCGGTCTCAATCGTTCCGTGACCCGACATAATGATAAATTCAACCTGTGGAAATTGAGGACGCGCCATTTTTAGAACGTCGATTCCATCGAGGCTTCCTGGCATCCAAATATCCAACAAAACGATCTGCGGATTAAATTCACGAATCATGCGTAGGCCGCTATCACCATTGTGAGCGACTTCAACGACATGCCCTTCGTCTTTAAGAGAAGCTGTTAGAACTTCGCGAATAGGAGCTTCGTCATCAATTACCAATATTCTTATTTTTTCACTCATTGTTCAGCCTTTGCGTTCACAATTTTTAGACTTCTTCCGATGGAGGAGGTTCATTTGTTCTTAGACTTTGACTTAATTCAACTACCGGCAATTCAATTAAAAATTTGGCGCCTTTAGGTTCATTAGCAAGAGCCCGAATGAATCCATTATGATCCTCAACAATTCTTTTCACGATGGCAAGGCCAAGCCCGGTGCCGCCCTGCTTGGTACTAAAATACGGCTCAAAAATACGCACCCGGTCATGGGCGGGAATTCCACTTCCGTTGTCCGCCACAACGATTTTAACGATTTTGAGTTGATTGTCGTACTGGGTAGAGAGCTTCACTTCGCCTGGCTGATGAGATGGGATGGCCGCAACTGAATTGTCCACAAGATTAGTCACAACCCGCTTGATTTGGTCTGGATCAAATCTAAATTCGGGTAAACTCGCATCACCAGAGAAAACAATTGGAATATGCGCGTGTGCCTGACGGAACATGATCAATGCTTCTTCCATGGTTTTATTTAAAGAACCCAAGACAGGATGGGTCTGTGGAAGGCGCGCAAACTGACTGAACTCATTTACGAGATTTCTAAGATCGTCAGCCTGCTTAATAATCATTCCAGTGCATTCTTTAAAAGCTTCGTCCTGAATATGAGCTCCGAATTTTCTCTGAAGTCTTTCAGCGGACAATTTAATCGGCGTAAGAGGGTTTTTAATTTCGTGGGCAATTCTTCGAGCCACCTCCGTCCACGCGGCAGCTCTTTGAGCATTTACAAGCGGCGTAAGATCATCGAAAACGAGGATTTTACCAACATCTTGCCCCTTTTCATCTTTCAGAATCGAAAGAGTCATTTGGATCGGCAACGCCTGCCCCTGAACATTAATCCGAATCTCTTTTTGCAAACTTTCAACATTATGCTCCTGCATTGTACGTAGAAGTTCTGCAAAAGTACGGAAGTACTCGACAGTCAAAAGATCGCGCACAGGACGGCCGACATATTTTTCCGGCTCAACACTTAAAAGCTGACCCGCACGACGATTCAACGTTGTAATGAGACCGCCTTTATCAACCGAAATCACTCCCGTGCCCACGTTTCTGAGAACGACTTCGACGTACCGAGAATGTTTGTCCAAATAGCTCAAAGTCTCTTTTAAACTTTGATTGGCTTCTTTAACTTCGATCTCAGAATCTTCAAGATCCGACGTCATTTGGTTGAAGGAATCAACAAGCTGAGAAATTTCTTCACTTCCCGAGTGAATTTCAACAGGACGATAGTCGCCGCTTGTCACTCGCTTCGTGGCTCTTCCGAGGAGAACGAGCGGAATTGACAGTTGTTTTGCGAGATGGAATCCGAACCAGGTCGCGCAAAGTAAAATTACTAAAGTCATTAAGAACAAAATAACGAGGTAAATAGATTTTAAAGGATACTCAAGAGGATTGAGATCTCGAAAATCACTGTAAGCTGACGAAATATCATTCATCTTCGAAATCAAAGAGAGCGGCACAAAGCTTGAAACAACTATAGCTCCTTTTTGCGAATGCTCAGAAATTGGCACGATGACACGTACAAGATTTCCTTCGCCAAATTGATGAATCGTGCTGGCCTCTACTTGAGACTTAATTCCTTTTTCTAAAAACTCGAGGGTCGCAGGAGGAATAATTGGCAGCGTTTCGTCATCAGAAATCACTAAAACTCGTTTGCCAAAAAGAGAGGGATAATACTCAACTGCATCTAAAGAAAATAAAGTTCGCGCCTGGCTGATCTTTTTTTCAATGGCTCTCTCATCGGTCTGACTCCGAACCGAACTCGCGATCTCATGTGCAAAATGGTAATTGCGTTTTTTGGCGTTAAAATAATACGCATTTGTCACTTCGAGAGAGCTTTTAAGAACACCAGCCATCTTGACGCTAATCCACTTATCGAAACTGGAGTTAATATAAAAAACTGAAATCAGAAACATTAGAACCGTTGGAACGAAACTGAAGGCCACAAATGCGGCGATGAGCTTTCCTTTTAAGCTCGAACCAATAAGTTTGCCTTTTCTCTCAACAAAAACCTTAACAACGTTTCTGAAAATCAAAAATAAGAGTAAGAGCAGAAGAACGATGTTAAAATTAACGAGACCAAAGAAAAAGATTGAGTGAACAAAGGGAAGCTCTTGGCTGACTCCAAAGAGTTTAAATTCGATCCACGTTAAAAGTAGAAAAAGAAAAATCAAAAGCAGGACAAGAACAAACTCTCTTTTGCGCTTTTTCTTTTCTAACGGCGAATTGGCGTTTGAAAGCTCGTTGAGAAGCTCGAGCTCTTTATTAGATTCCGACTCTAGATTGTTCTGGATGTCGTTTGGGGTCATTCCCACTACCAATCGAATGCAACAACTCAATCATTTCTAATGTGACCTGAGCGGATTCGGCTCCTTTGTTGCCATGAGAGCCTCCGGCGCGATCCATTGCTTGTTCTTCATTCTCCGTCGTGAGAACGCCAAAAGCCACAGGTTTTTTGTATTGCAAAGCCAATTGTGAACATCCACGCTCCACACTTGCGCAAACATAGTCATAGTGCGTAGTTTCACCGCGAATGACTGCGCCTAAAGCGACAACTCCATCACACCCAGCATCAAGAAGTGCTTGGGCGGCAAGAGGGATTTCAACTGCACCCGCCACTCGAACGGCGTTGATTTGGTCTGATGAAAGACCCGCCTTTTTAAACTCAGCAAGGGCGCCGGCCTCAAGCCTGTAAGTGACTTCGTTATTGAAGCGTGCTGTGACTACGCCGACTTTGATTTTTTTGAGTAGACTCATATTTTTCCTCTTCAACTGGCGCTAAAGGCACCACTTCAACAATTTCTAATCCAAAAGCTTTAAGACCAATTCGCTTTTCGGGGCGGTTTGAAATCAAACGAATCAGCTGAATTCCCATGGAGCGTAAAATCTGTGCGCCGATTCCGTAATCGCGTCGATCCATTCTTAACATCGGCGCCTCGTCAGGAGACTGAAGGGCCATTTTGAATTCTTGCGCTAAAGCACCTGGTTTAGAAGAATCTCTGAGAATTAAAACAACACCTGACTCTTCTCCGGCAATCATCTTCATCGCTTGCTGAACAGGTGTAGAACCAAACTGCAACGAAGAAATCAAATCACGTGTTGCATTTTCAGAGTGAACTCGCACGAGGATCGGAGAGTCTTTACTGATTTCTCCTTTTTGCAAAACGATATGCTCAACACTGTCGACACGACTTCTGAACACACGAAGTTTGAAATCTGTCGAGAACTGCTCTGGGAATTCAGCCGAGAGCACCTCCTCGACAAGAGTTTCATTTTGTAAACGGTGCTCGATCAAATCAACAATTGTCCCGATTTTAATTTTATGTTTTTGAGCAAAAGTTTTTAAGTCTGGAACTCGCGCCATTGTTCCATCGGCGTTCATCACTTCGCAGATAACCGCAGCAGAGGTGTGTCCAGCAAGGCGAGCTAGATCTACGCTTCCTTCGGTGTGACCGGCACGTTTTAAAACTCCTCCGCTTTGAGCGCGGATGGGAAATACGTGACCTGGAGTGTGAATATCAGACGGCTTGGCAATTGGACTAGAGGCTACACGAATTGTGTGGGCACGGTCTGCAGCCGAGATTCCAGTTGTAACACCGAAAGAGGCTTCGATGCTGACAGTGAATGCCGTTTTGTTAGGTGAGTAATTAAGTTCATCGCGAACCATTAACGGCAAACCGAGTTTATCGATTTGCTCGGAGCCCAGAGAGAGGCAAATTAAGCCGCGCGCTTCCATCGCCATAAAGTTTACGACTTCAGGTGTGATGTGATCAGCAGCGCATACGAGATCGCCTTCGTTTTCGCGATCTTCGTCGTCAACAAGAAGAACCATTTTTCCAGCGCGAATATCTTCGATCAATTCAGGAATTGTATTAAAGGCCATTTTGTACCTCTGGTGTAGGAGTCACGACTTTACCGGATTCAATCGCACGCATCATTGCTTTTGCCATATAATCAGGTTCAACATTAATCCAGGAGCCTTTTTTCAAAAGCCCAAGGTTTGTGCGTTTTACAGTTTCTGGAATCAAGCAAACTTCAACAACAGAGTCTTCGATTGCATTGACTGTGAGACTCACTCCATTAAGAGTGATGCTCCCCTTCTTCCAGATAAAAGGAAGAACAGAAGATTCAACTTTTGTTTTTAAAATCCAAGAGTCGCCGATGGTTTCAGAAACAAGAACCTCACCAAGACTATCAACATGTCCGGTAACTAAATGCCCATGAATGCGATCACCAAAGCGCAAAGATCTCTCGAGATTGATCACGCGGCTTTGCCAGCTCTGTGAACTCCACTTTAGAACTTTAATTGTTTCAGCGGCGGCAGTGAATACGATTTCGGAATCGGTCTGAGCCTCGAGGGTCAGACAAACGCCATCGCAAGCAATTGAGTCGCCTAATTTGAGATCCGTAAAATCAGGTGGCTTTTGTAGAAAAATTCGCACGGCTTGATCGAGATTTTCGGTTCTTAAAATAGGGCTTCTAGCTTCGATAATTCCACTAAACATAAGTGCTCGGAACTTAACCTAAAAGTCTCCTGACAGGCAATGTCATTTTGAGGTTTCTGGAAAAGTGTTTGGGGGCTTAAAACCAATAGTTTTGATTAGAGAGGCTGAGCCACCTGAATGAGCGAAATCTGGAGTCATCAGAGGCTAAGACTATCGCCCCCGAACCTCCGAAAGGGCAGGATTTCTGGCCTACTCTTCGAAAATTTTAGAGTTTTTCATCTTAGGCATGTTTTATTTTACAGTCCCCCAGCTCGATTGACCACTCGTTCAGAAAGAAAAAAGTATTGATAGGGATCTTTCTTTTCAAAACGCAGAAGACGGCCGGCACTGTCTTCAAGAAAAAGTCCTTCGAAAACGAGTCCAAAAACGTCTAAGTTTTGAAGCTTTTTGGGAAGCGATATTTCGATTTTTATAACTTGAGTGTTGGAGCTCCGGCCTTCGTACGACAGAGACTTTATATAGTGAGTAAGATCTTTTGGAGCGCCGCTTTGAGAAATTCCCGTAATACTTCCATCTGATTTTACGATAAAGAAGTTAGCAGAAAATCCGCGAAGTTGAATTGGCAAGACTGACTGAACCACGATCTCCATCAGCCAGTTCGAGGATTCGCGATAGATGAATGAATCTTTAAGAGGGTAGGGTCCAAGCTTATCGAGCTTTTGCGCCCGAGGGGCCGATATTGACATTACCGACATTGCGGCTCCAGCAGAAGAACCCACGACGGCAAAAGAGATCTCATTCTTAAAGAACGTTCCAAATGCAACTTCTTGTGGGCCCTCACCAACAACCTTTATGACTGCAATTGAAAATCGGCCTGATTGGGCAGAGGCCGGTACTTTGATCGCAACATCAAGAACCGATATGTTTTTTTCTTGAGAGATTTGCTTGCACGTACTCTCAAAGGAAACCATGACCGGCCAGCCGTTATCTTGTTTAGGCGCATCTTCATGAGTGACTGCCACTTCACATCTCTTAACTGGAAATGGATTGAAATTTTTAACTTTAACTTTTGCGCGGACAATGTCGCCAGCTACATAAGAGGCTTTATCAAGTTCTACACCCATAAGTTCGAGAGTTGAGGTTGGATCAATGTAAGTTGCAGTTTGATCAGCCAGCGTAGTAACGACGGTTTCTGTATTGATGAGCTGTTTGGCATCGATCTCAAATTTCATCGAGAATCCACGAAGAGCGACATTTGATCCAGCTGTCCTTTTCTCGCGGTCTACCCAAACACAAAAATTCCGAATCGGCGTTTCGACAGATATCTTGTTTGGAGAAGAAAAGGTCCATCTTAGAGGGTTGTCGATCATTTGCCCAAGCGGCTCTTCGTTTGGGTTGTCGCATGCGGGAAACGCCACGAAGTCGATAAAATTCAAATCAATATACACATTTCCGTCGGTGATGAAACCAAAATTGCCAAAGCTGTTAGTTCCATCGATATATTCAGGAATTGCGAATTGGAAAACGCCGGCCACAAGATGCGGCATTTCTTGTTGATCCAAATAAGATGTTTTTAATTGCGTGCCGATATGTTGAGCCACTCTTGCGCCAATGTGATCTGGAAGTCTCGTCGCATCGTCATTTAAACCCGCATGATGAGCCAGTTCGTGAAAAATAACAGCACTTAATTTTTCGATCGACAGTCCGGCAATAAGGTCCGTGTTAAAATAAATTGGACTCCCCGGTCGATTTTCCGTAACAGCAATTCGATGAACCTCACCTTTATCCGAGGTAAAGAAATCAGGTCGCTCCCTTTCACTTACAAAATGAATTTGGTCTGCCCGACTTGATTTGAGGTCGCCACTGATTTTCTGCAAAACTTTTACCAACCCGTCGCTTTTTCCGCAGACCTTTTTATCCATCAAGCAGGACTGTATAAATTGCTGACGATGGCTCCAAATCCAAGAAATCTTTTTTTGATCAAAAGAGCGCCCTTCGATCTTAACCGCTGGGTCCCCGAGAACAAGATTGGGCATTAGAGACGATACAAGAACCAAAATTGAAACTCCGAACTTTGCCACTATTGCACTCCCCAGTCAGTCATAACGAGAGTCTTGTCATGTTTTTCTAATTCGATAATGAGTCGTCTCTCGAGAGGGGAACCCTTGCAAATGCCCGATAACTGAACTCCAAGCAAAACTTTCAGCTTATCATCCTTTGAATTATAAAATTTTATATTAAGTCCATGGAAGTGAGGAGATTCAATGCTTCTCGAGCATTGTAAGAAGTCTTGAGAAAATTTCTGCAAGTCTAAAGCCTCTGAATCATCGATTTGTAAAAGGTAAAGAAAAATATGGCCCGGAAGCTCCTCAACAGAGGTTACTTGCAAAACATGCTGAATGCCTAGATATAAAAGCGTTTGTTTTAGCGTCGCTTGAAAATAGGCTCTAAGTTCTGCTTTTAATTTTACCTGTTGCACTTTTTCGAGTCAACTTTCTGAGCCAGCAAAATACATGTCCAGTAAGAGATCGGAAGCTTCAGACCATTCCAGCTCTTGATTGGAGTTCAGGTCATAATTTTCAAGATGAGCTGTGTGAACCCACCATGTCTTTTCATGAACTGCAAACGGCTCGGAACTGGCAGAGGTTTCGTGCTTGAAAAGCAATTGGATAGAATTTATTTTTCGGGTGATGAGCTCAACTTCTCGCGCCTGGGAAGTACCGAAATCTTGGGTAAAAGCACTCGTTAAACTCTGAAAATGAGTCGTGAGGTAAATGATGTCCTGCTCGGTGAGTCCTGCGCCATTTTTGACTGATCGCTGAGCAAAAGCAGGAGAAGAAACTAGAAACGCGAATAGAATAATAATTGTCTTCATTTTCCCTCGTTTTTTAGATGAAATCAGAGGCGTCGCCGGGATAACGACTCTCATAAATTCCCCTAAAAAACAAGACACCTGGATAAGATATGTTCGCTCATCTCGATCCTGAGCGAACACTCACCCACGCGTAGAAAACTTACATATTAAAGCGGATATTTTACGGATGACCTGGTTGGGTGGTGCCGATGTCGGCGGCGAGAGAGCGAATTTGAACCACGTCGCCTGTGTCTACGCGGAAATCAGTTTGTTGAGTCACGCGCCCTCGAGAAA
>JBFWYS010000075.1:0-10978 GCA_050186175.1 Pseudobdellovibrionaceae bacterium | reverse complement strand
TTTGTCACCGACAGTCAGTGTAACCATATCGCCATCTTTAAGCTTTTCTTTTTCCGCGGTCCCGATTGAGACATTTAAATAGTTATCCCAAACGATTTTTGAAACAGGATCTGGAAGCTCTTGCAACCACGAAATATTTGCATCTCTTCCGTCGCCTAACTGAACAGTCGGATAAAGAACGAGTTCGTATCCAGATTTTTTCTCGCGCCTTTGGATAGCTACAAAAGAATCCAATTTGAAAGAGCGAGCGCTACTACCATCTGACTCTTTTCCAGCGAAACCTTTTTGCAACGTCTCATCCCAGAAACTATCGAATGCCTTTCCGCCGCCCACAGCTGGTGCGATATCGGACTTCCAGTAGTTTCTCAAATAGTCATAAAAACTTTCGGTGTCTTTGAGTCTTGCGGGACCAACACCTGCCGTGTACGCCCAAGTCATCAACTGATACTGAATAGAGCGAGTGTCGTACAGCGGCTCAATAGTTGGCTGCTGGATCGTATAAACACCTGGCATAATTTCAGCATCCGACCAGGTCTCCAGAGAGTGAGAGTCCGGCAAAATATAGTCAGCGATCAAACCCGTTTCGTCGTTGCGATCGCCCGTGTAAATCACCATCTCGCATTTTTTAACTGCATCGGCAAAACCTGAGTTATGAGGCAAGCCGTACATTGGATTTGCGCGATTAATAACCAAAGTCTTAACTTTTCCTGTGGCCATATCCGCAATCAACTCAGCCATTGCAGCTTGAGTCCCACGATGTGCCGAAGATTTTGGTGCCTCAACAGTTTTACCTTCGTTATCGAGGGCATTGTTTAAGAAGTTCACTGCGACCTGAAGATCAGTTGCCTGGAATGTTAAGGTTGGCAAACCGCCCGCCACAACCAAACTCTTACCTCGGTTCTTAATCAGATCCGAAGCCACCTGACTCATTTGTTCTTGTGACATTCCGATTTCAGCTGCGACCCCAGCATAAGGCTCAAGCATTGAAGCAATTCGCGTATCGCCTGCATAACGAGTTTCTTTTTTCTTAACAATAATTTCGTGTAGGATTCCCATCACCACAGACAACTGTTGCGAAGGCTTAATTTTGTATCGTAAATCTGCGTTCATCCCCGTCAAAGACATATTCGAGTCGAAAACATACAAACGACTCATGTCTTTTCCTGGTTTACGAGTTTTTGACCATCTTCGAGTGAACTTCACGGGCGACAGCCAGGCTCCCAAAAAATCTGCATCAATCGATACAACAAGATCTGCTTTATCAAATCGGTAATCAGGAACAGAAGCGGTGCCGTAACTTTTCTCAGATCCCGTCTTCAATTCATCGTGGCTCAGTGGCTCCCAAGACACATGACGGCCATTGAATCCTTGAAAGAAATCCGCAATCACTTGGCGAGTTGTCGGAGAAACAACGTTTCCAGTTAAAAGAACAACTCCACCTTTTTTCAATTGCTCCGAAACTAATTTGTCGGTGTCTTCCCACTTCGCGCTGATTGTATCACGATTGGTACGCTCTTTGTTTTGCAGATTGCGCATTGGCCCCTTAAGTCTTTCTGGATCATAAAGACTTAATAAGTGAGCTTCACAACGAGCGCTTGTTGCGCCCAAATTAGACGGATGCGCAGGATTTCCTTCGATCTTGATCGGGCGTCCCTCACGAGTCTTCACCAAAAGACCGAAAGACTCAGAGCCATCAAACCAAGTTGAAGAATAATAATTCGGAACCGTAAAAACGACTTCTTCAGGTTGTTTGTTATAGGGAACAATTTTTTGAACCGGTCTGCGAATGCAACCTGTGGCTCCAAGAGCCACACTTGCACCCATCAACTTCAAAAAGTCTCGACGAGCCCAGCCACTGCTCTCATCTTCGGCAGCTAGAGGAGAAGATTGAAACTCATTCTCCATCTGTTTTTGAAATTCAGAATCGTTGTTATATTGCTCTAAGCTCGTCCAGTATCTCGCATCGCGAGGGACTGTTGGCCATTCGGCCTTTTTCCCTTTACCACGACCCGGGCCAAACTCCCGAATATCAGATAACTGTTCAGATTCGTTATTTGTAATGTTGTTGTCGTTCTGCATTTACCAGTTCCCCTGAAATTATTGATGGCAAGTCGTACAGTTGAGCGGAGCTTTGTTTTCGGGTTGACGGTGACAGTTAATACACCAGCCCATCGACAAGTCTTCGTATTGATAAACTTTCGTCATCTTCTCGACTTCTCCGTGACATGTTTTGCAAGTCACGCCTCTTTGCAAATGCGCTGAGTGATTAAAAGAAACGTGGTCAGGAAGCATGTGAACTTTGACCCACTCAATGCTCGCACCTTTATCGTAAATCTCACGCATTTTTTGAACTTCGGGGCGATCGGTTGCAACTTGTAAATGACAGTTCATACAAGTTTGTAATGCCGGGATATTCGAATATCGTGAATTCTCCACTTGATTGTGGCAGTACTGACATTGGATTTGATTTGTGCTCACGTGCACGCTGTGATCAAAAGCGATTGGCTGCGTAGGAGCATAACCTTTGTTATATCCCCAACCTGGTCTGAATTTGTCACATCCAAAAAGTGCGGTGAAACACGCAACAAGAATTAAACATTTAAATGAACGCTGCATGGCCTTCCTTTAACGTCACAGCGTGATCGCTGTGCTCATGGTCGTATTAAGTTTCACAATAAAGGTGGCCTCAAATGCGCAAAAATTCAAAGACTTTTTTGAGAATCAAATGAGAATTTTGGAATCCGCTTGAGCACTCAGCCTACGTCTCTCAAAAAGTTGCTTAAGTCTTAGGCTGAATTTTGTTTCGACCCTGGCGGATAATCGCTACAAAAACTACGAACAACCACTGAATTGCAATCACCGACAGCACAACTTCCACTCCACCGGCACCGAATCCGTAAGAGTGGAGACCCGCGCCAAGAATGTAATTCACCCCGTACCACGCCATGACAACAAGAGAGAACGAGACGATCGATCCAACCACCAAACCAAAATCGGCGAGCCATCCACCGATGCGTCCGTGAAGAACCGCGAGATATCCAAGGAGAGCAATCAGAGCCCAAGTTTCTTTTGGATCCCATCCCCAAAATCGCCCCCAAGAATAATCCGCCCAAACTCCTCCCAAAATGATGCCGGCTGCCAAAAGCACAACGCCAATTTGAATCGCTCTATAAATAGAATTCACGCAGGCGGTGATTGCATCTCGATATTGATTTTCATCTTTCATGTAAAAAACTAAAGCCGTGTTGCCAATTCCGAGAGCCAAGAAAAAGGCTGCGTAACTGATTGTGATTATCAACACGTGAGTCGTGAGCCAAAAGTTTGAACGCAAAACAGGCTCGAGAGGCTGCAAAGTCGGATCTAAAATGGACGGAGCTGCATCCGACAAAATCAAACAAACTGCTGCTACTGCAGTTCCCGCCAAAGGCACCAAACGAAACCGATACATTTGGAAAATAATAAAAGAAAAAAGCACGGCCCCCCAGGAGACCCAAACAACTGTTTCGTACATATTAGAAACAGGTGGACGGCCCGTGAGGTAAACCCTTAAGAAAAATCCGTAACTATGTAAAAGGAAGCCAAGAATCGTAAAGAGCATCGCAAATTTATGAAGCTTTTCTTTTCTCGTAATCCACGAAGTCAGCCAGAAGACAAAAGCCAAGGCATACAAAATCCATGACCAGTGAAACGGATGAAAAGCATTGTAATGAACTTCTAATTTTTTATCGAAATCACTTGGATAAAGTGCGGGATTCTCAGCCCGTGCGAGAGCTTTAAAATCTTCAACTGCAGCTTCCATCTCCTTTTTGATTTTGTCGGCATCCGCGCTTGGCAAATTGGGATTTGAGTACGCTGCAATCGCGGCCATAAAAGCATCCGTGATTTTCATAAAAGCATCTCGTGCAGGCCCTTCAAATGCTGGAATTGCCACCCAAGTCTCTCCCTCTTTGGGCGGCAGCAATCGAAACATATGCCCCGTAGAAAGTTCTCGAAATGTAAAGAGTTGATTTTCTAGTCGTTGTACCGCTTGGAAATAGGGATCTAGTTTTTCTTTTGTCGCTCGTTTGCCCTCGAGTTCCTGAAAAACGAGACTCAAACGCGGACTCGTGACGATTTGATTGGGAGTAAAATGCTTTTGGTCTTTTGAAAGCCGAAGCGCTTCTTTCAGTTGATCTCTTTTAATTTCAATTAAGGGCTGCTCTTGCCACAACTGAGGCTGCAAAAGCATGGTAAAAATCACCTCGTGAGCCGGTCGACAAGTGCTTTCTTTACAAACCTTTTCTTTACCGTGAAGAACAAAAAGAACTTCTCGTGCAAAACTGTCGAAAGGTTTAATTCTTCCTGCTTCTTGAGTGGGCAAATATTTGAGCGCTGCCGTCAGGTCAGCCGCTTTAGAAAAAGCGGCTGAAAATATCACGAGAAGGAACATTACTATTGAGCGTGCCATCGGACTCTCCTTTAAGAGATTTTCGCCAAGTCCACTTTGCGCATCTTACGCCTATAAAACAAAAGAGCGGAACCTAAAACTATCAACAACGAGCCCAAATACTTTTCGACTCGCGCCGGATCTTTATTCACTGACAACACAGAGGCCGTCGGCCGTCCCGATTCATCTTCCTGAAACGAAGCCTGATAAAATGTATAACCATTATGTTTCATTGGCTCATTCATCGAAATTTCTTGGGAGCCCAATCCAGGAACGCTCACCCAACTTTGATAAGCAGCCGCACGCATCGTTCCCTGGTACCGACCGATTTCGAATCTATCCAAATTCACTTCGACACCGGAGTCGAGCCGCTTGTTTCCATAGGTCACAATATACACAGCTTCGTCCGTAAATAGCTTGATCATGTCATTGAGTTGCAATCGATACTCTTTGCCTTTGAAATCAAAAGTCGCAACCGCGTTTGTAATGTCGGTCGGCCTTTCGAGGTCCTTGAACTCCCAAGTTTCTTCGGCTTGTTTGAGTGCTTTGAGCGGCTTAAACTGCACTCCTCCCCAACCCGTAGTGAGAACTTCACCTTCCTTGAGTTTTCCGTTCAACGGTTTTTTAGATGAATCTCGGTAAAAAAGTTTATAGTCGATCACGCCGTTCTCAGGAATCTGAATATAAATTTCATTTTCAGCACGCGCCTCCGGCGCTGGCCCTAAAATAACATTTGCAGGACCGACCTCAAAGTTTGCCGGAGTTCCGGGACGACGTTGCACGATCCATTCAGAAACTTCTGCATTTGCCATTGTGAGAACAAAACGTAAGCCCTCGCCACTTTGTGGACTTTCACTTGCAACGACCTTTTTTGACCCTAAAGCAAAGGGACTGAAATCGGTAAAACGAACTTCGCCCGTTCCCACCGGAAACGATACCAATTCTTTTTGCGGAGGCACCTTAAAAAAATCAACTTCCTTACGGAACATTTGCGTATAACTATTTCCGTCGAAAGAGGAGTACACGGTGATTTCCGTATCCGGAATCGTGATGTATCGATTTTTTTGTCCAATTTCGATCCGCATTGAGCCGTCGACACCTTTTTTTTGCGTTTCGAGGGCCCCGAGGATCAGCAAAATAATTCCGATGTGAGCACAGATAAACGGAATATGATTCTTATTCCACGGCAACCGATCTAACATAACCGCGAGAAGCGTAACACAAAGCGCTCCTAAGACAGAATACATCCACGGAGTTTGATAAACCCATTTTTGCGCGGCCTCTAGACGATACATCGACTCGACAATTGTTCCGACTGAAGAAACAATGGCGAGGGCGAGAATAATAATCACTGCAAGTTTTAAAGAGGCAAAAAGCTTAATCACTTTTCGAGCGCGAGCTTTGAACGTGGGCGATCTTTCAAAGCCGATGGCCATCAAATTTACAAAAGCAAGAATCAACAACATCAACAACCAGGCGTTCAGATAAAACCAATCCAAAATCTCTGGCAGCCTAGGCCAAAAAGAAAAAACCGAATTTCGCACTGTTTCGATATTACAAAGAGCGATTAAAATCGTAAAAAATGCATACATGACCACAACTGCAAGATTGAACTCGATCGAGAACCAAATTTTTTGTAGCGAGCTCATCCACTTCTTTAATAAATTCATAACACCCTTTGTACTACATCACTTCTATGATTCGACTTCGAATCACTCGCAGAGCGGCCTCGAGGCGTTTCTGGATCTCTGCCAAGTTTTCGGTTTTTAGTTTTTTGGTCGTCTCATCCATATAAAGTGCACGATTCAGCTCCACTTGGAGAGTGTGTTGACCCACATCTGGTTTTCCATATTGCTCTGTCACTCGCCCGCCGTAATAAGGCCAATTGTAGGCCATCTTAAATCCCTGTTGAGTGTAGGCCTCGATAACAATATCTTTGTACCGAGGATCACAACTCTTCCCCTTGTTATCGCTGACAACAATATCCGCCCGTTTTTCACCTGGATCACGATGCTCCGAAGTTCCCACCGATGGCATGCTGTGCGCATCCAACTGAAATACTTTTTTAAATCCTTTTCCCTTCCAGTGCTTAAACTGTTCAATCACCTGATTGTGAAACGGTTTGTAAACAAGGTCGACTAGCTTAGCATGAGTCTCCTGAGTCATCGGTTGAGGCATCAGCACTTCTTTTTTTGTGGTCATCACCCAGTGAAACCCACGAGGAAAAGTTCCTTTTGCAAGTGGCGCCCCAACTACAGAATCCTGATCTATATCTTCGGGTAACCGATTGAGATCAGCCGCATATCGATGCCACTCGGTCTTAACAAAAGGCAGCTGCAAATTTTTAAGTCCCGGCCCGTAAAGAATATCAACGTAACGATCGACATCCTGAAATAAAAGCGGCTCTGGCAATTCTTTGAGCCAAGGAGTTTCCGCGGGAACTTTTTCGCCCGAATGAGGGATCGACACAAAAAAAGGAATCTGAAAACTATCCGCCATGCCTTAATCCTTCTCAATATCCTGAAAACAAAGCCATCCTTCTTGTCTTGCGGCATCTAAAAAACTTCGGTCGTAAGAAAACAAAACTAGTGAAGGCCCCAGCTGTTCTCGCAACATTTTAAAGGTTGCCCAATGCAGCGCTGTATCGGCATCCGCATCGGGACTGCGTAAATAACTAGCTTCTCGCAATAAATTAGAGTCGATCTCGACTCTGTTCACTGCTGCTAGAGTTTCGTGCAAAAAACGCATGCGTTCCTGCGCACTTTCAGCTTCAAGATCGCCCGACAACCAGGAGCGATTAAAAAAATTCAGACATTGAAGCTCGGTTAAGACATTTGTGTAGAGAGGGCGATTGATCCACCCTCCCAAATCCATTTTCTTATTAAAGAGCAAAGCGAGAACGACCGTGTTGTCTAAATAATATTGATATTCAGTTTTCATAATTTCACTCGCTCGAGCTTTTGGATTTTCTTAATAACGTCTGAAAAAGATTTTGTCGGTTTTAGAATCGACAACGAGCTCGAAGAGCCACCATCAACTGGTTTTAGTTCCGCAACAGCGATGCTTCTGTTCATTACAAAGAAGGTTTCACCTTCGTAAACTCGATTAAGGTACTGGGTCAGCTTGGCCTTAAGTTCGGCCGTTCCAACTTCTTGGGATTTTTTATGCCTCATGACTTAATGTGACCACTAGTGGTCACATTAAGTCAATCGGAACTCTGATCGCAGTTATCTGATCTGAATAACCGAACTCGGAGACCTGACAGATATCGGATATCTGGACTTAAGAGCGAAGTTAGGTCTAAAATCCTAGTATGAGCAGCGGCAAGATTTATACAAAAACCGGCGACCAGGGAAAAACTCGGCTCGTCGACGGCACCCAAGTTCCAAAATCTCATCCTCGCCTAGAATCTTACGGCACTCTCGATGAACTCAACTCCTGCTTAGGCCTCGTACGCGCAGAGCTCGAAAAACAGTTTAAAAAACCAAATAATTCCCATACTGCTAAATTCAGCGAAATGGATTCATTTCTTGATCGCGTTCAAAATGACCTCTTCTCCGTCGGCAGCCGACTGGCCTGCGAGGACACTAAAATTCTGGCTTCTCTTCCGACAATTTCCGAATCCGCAATTGCCGATCTTGAAAAACAAATGGACGGCATGAGCGAAAAACTTCCGGCCCTCAAGGAGTTTATTCTTCCTGGGGGAACGGAGCTTTCGGCACGTTTACATATGGCTCGCACCATTTGTCGAAGAGCCGAAAGAAACATGACAACTCTGCTTGATAATTCTGGCTACCAACTTGATTTTAAATATGTCAATCGCCTGAGTGATTACCTTTTTATCGCAGCTCGCTTTGCCAACTCTCTTTTTGGCAAAGATGATGTCACTTGGAAAAAACCTAATGAGACTCGATAAATCCACTCGCCAGGATGAAAAAGAGTTAGCTGAGTTTTTTTCTGGATTTCCGACACAGGGACCCGTCGAAGTGCGAGTCGATCGTTATGGTGGTTTCTCGGCTCCGTACCATCTTCAGTCCGATGATGCTGTCACCTATATGCTTAGAGATGCTGCAAACAAAGTTCAAGGCTGTGCCTCGTTCGTCACTCGCGAAGTTTTGCTGAACATGGAACCCCAGCGAGTCACCTTTGGTCACGACCTGCGAATCTCCAGTTCAAGAAAAGCGATTCTCGAATGGTCGCATCACTTTTTGCCCGTGATGGAAGAGGTTTTTCATGAGCACCGCTCGCAGCTTCTTCTCACCGCACTCAATATGCGGGAGATGTCGGCCTACAATGCCTTTATTCGGCCGCGCCCTCACTCGCGCCCCCTTCCTCGCTATCATCTTTTTGCCAAATTTAACTTTGTGACGGTCCATGGAAGATGGCCTTGGGCTCCGCCACCGCTCCCGCACTTACGAGTTCTTCGCGGCACTGAAGAATGGATCGAGCCTTTAAGTTATTTTTTAAGAAAAAATTCCACGCCGAGAATGTTATCTTCTCTTCATCGCGTGCATATTCTCAAAGATCGCCTCACGCGATGGCCGGGTTTTTCGATTGAGAATTTTTATATCGCTGTCGATCACAACAATCAGATTCGCGGCTGCATGGGAATGTGGTCGCCTGAGCCGATTTATTCGCTCTATCCCACGCACTACACCAAGCAGGCCGACAACTTGCGACAGTTTTTAAAAGTGGGTCGAGCTTTCGGGTGGGCACACACCCTTCCGCCGGTCAAATCAAAGGCTCCGTTTCACTTTCACTATTTAACTCACTTGTTTGTCGAGAACGAGAGTATCTTCGAATCTCTCCTTCACGAAGCTTACAATAATTTGCCAAAATACGAGTTTATGGCTTATCTCCACTTCGAAAAAGATTGGACTTTAAAAAGTCCGCCTAAGTGGATCACGACATCAACTCCGTACGGGCTTTATATGCTCCTCCCTCCAGATTCAGCACCACCAGACTTTATTAATCCCACTTCGGAAAATAAGATTGAATTGGAATCTTGTTTTATTTTTTAAGTTCTCGCCATAACTCTAGAAAATGTAGAATTTACTCAAGCCGAATAAGACCCCTGATTTTTAAGATTTGAGCATCGTTTGAGTCTATATTTTCAATAAAATGAGGGTCTGAGAGCACCTTTTTCATCATGCATTGAAAGAATATCAACTTAAAATATATCTATTGGATAAATACCTCTCCAGGGTTTAACTTCTCTCTGTTTTTAAAATAATTCCTTTACCCTGGAGAAAAAAATGAAAACACTCGCTCTTATTATGACATTGGCCTTTTCAAGCGTTTCTTTTGCTGAAATTGATTCAAAAGCGATCAGCGCCGCTTACACAAAACTTTCAAAAATTGGTTACGCATCCAATGCTTATAAGGTTAAGCCCGGCAGCCCCTATTCAATGATCAAGCAACTTGCACTTAACGAATATGGCGACGATGAGTTTCATTTCGAAAAAGACGTCACCCCAGAAGCAGATGGTAGAGTTTGGGGAACAATTGAAATGCGACAGGCCATGGGCTTCGTTCGAAGCGCTGAAGGTCTTAGCTCGACAAGAATTGAAAAAGGCCTTGATGCAATCCGTTCTCTCGTTGGCTCAGGAGTCGTTTTCGGAGTCAACCCACACGGCGCAGTTCAGTGCGGAATTTCTCTCCCAGCTCTTTTGTTAATCGATACTGAAGCCGGAAAAATTTATAGCGTGAGCTTTGATCCATCAGGACCGTGCTAATTTAAAGTAACAATTATTTTATAGAACAACTGAAGGATTCTCCGACTGGTCCCTCTTGAAAAAAAATGGATGCCTCATAAACAACGGCTCCTGCAACCGGAGCCGTCATTGTTACATTAGTTACTTGTGTTGGGCCGCGCTCAGATTTGGTAAATTCGGCCCAAGACACAGGCCCCATATAGAATCTATCGTTTCTTTGTAAATAGTGACTCGAAAAAAACAAGCCCCTTTGAGTTTGCCGATCAACAGACTTTCTTCCCTCAACAGAAGCTCTGCCATCGTTTTCAATAGTCAAAGTGACAGATAAACCTTTGTTCACCATGCCTACACAACTGTATTGAACGGCTTGAGCAGCAGAAGCCGATACCATTAGAACCCATATTAAAATCATATTTTTCATAAAAATCTCCTCAATCTCGCATGCAACCACCCTTAATTGCAATTGAGTGACCGCAAAGCCCTGAAGCAAAATAGAATTGGATTAAAAAACTGTCTAAAAATAAGACACTGTGACGTAAAATCGTTGTCAGCGCAAATACTTACGACGAGGCGGAATCTCTCCTCTTTCTTCATTTTGTGGCTCTAGGTATCAGCTCAATTTTAACATTGGGTTTTAATCCATGGCATTTTTCTCCGTTCAACGTGCATCCATCCGTGAGAATCGAGGGTCTACCCTCGAGCTCCCGGGACAATGAACGTCACGTTAATGCCGTTCGGTTAAGACACGACGAAAGACATCCTGTCTTGAGGACGATCCCGTCCTCAAACTCCTGGGAACCCTGGGCATCGTGCCCAGGGTTTCTAGTTGAGGAGAAAA
>JBFWYS010000074.1:0-10982 GCA_050186175.1 Pseudobdellovibrionaceae bacterium | reverse complement strand
AAGAAAAGGACCCGCCACAAAAATAGTAGAAAATTTCTCAATTTTTAGACCACAAGTTTCAACGAATTTTGCGAATGAATTCGGAGTAAATTTAGAAATATGCTGCTCATGGTACTTAACAGGACTCATCAAATTTAGACCGACTTCAATCAATGGCCAAAGAGACCGATAGTTCGGAGTCGTCAAAATGACTCTTCCGTTCGGCCGAATCGCTCTCTTCATCTGCTCGAGCATTTGCAAAGCATAAAAGGGGTGAATATGTTCGATCACCTCAATACAGGTTGCAAAATCAAACTGTTTATTCATTAATTTTTCTGGCAATTTTCCATCGTCCAATGAAACAAATTGGACTGAGTCGCTAGAGAATTTAGATCCGACATTCTCTCTCGCAAATTCAATTTGCCCATTTGCTAAGTCGGCACCCACAGCACGGCAATTTTTTTTCTGCGAAAGAAGACGATAAATAAAAGATCCAGGACCACAACCAACATCGAGCACTCGACTGCCATCCGGAATACGCGTTACAACTTCATCGAATTTATACTGATGCCAAAATCTTTGAACTTTGCCGCCGGCTTCCATAACCTTAAAGTAGTACCCTGGCTCAATACCGTCGTAGTTATAAACGCTATTATTAGAAATATGTATAGGAAGCATGTCCAAGACATTTGTGTACTTTGACAAGTGAGTCAATAGTTTCTGAAGTTCTCTTTCTTAAAGACCTAAAAACATGTTAAATGACCGACATGCAGAGGTTTCAAAAAAGTATTTATCTCGTGATATTTCTAGTCGGAGTATGGTCAGGATACTTTAAGACTGTGACCGCAAATGGAGATTTTTCTAAACCTCCCGTGGGAGGTGCGGGTGATCAGTTTGACTACAATAATCTTGCCTTCCATTTAAGCCAAAACTCCATTTTTGGAGTTGCCAATACTCTTCAATTCAGAAAACCCTGGCTGGATTACGACTCGGCTAAGGGCTTTAACGAAAAGGAACGCACCTACCTGAACTCCCGAGGTCTATTAACTCCAGAAGACAATGCCGAATCACCACGTCCTTTTGCCTACAGAGACTGGGGATACGCGTCTCTTCTAGCTGGAGTTTACAAGATTTTCGGTTACAATCTGGTGTATGGCCGATGGATAAACATTCTCATCTTCGCTCTCTGCCCTGTTATTCTTTTCATTTTGATTAAATCATTTGCGAGCTTCTATTTATCGCTGATTGCAACATTGATTTTAACATTTTCGTCGGTCCTACTAACCTACGTTAGATATATGCTGACCGAACCTTTGGCGGCTGTTTTAGTTTTGATTTTAGCAGCTTTATTCTTAAAAGAATTTAAAACTGAAAAAACAGAATTTAGATTTTTACCATCAGTTCAAATTGGACTCTGCTTAGCCTGCCTTTTTCTGACAAAAAAAATGTTTCTCTTTTCAATCCTTCTCATTTTTCTGATTTTATTCGCAAACGCTCTCATAAAAAAGTCCAAAGGCCTTTTCTTAAATCTACTAATTATTGGCTTTACAATGACATTTCTAATAATACCTTTTTTTATTTTTAATATCTCGGCTACGGGGCATGCAAGTTTGCTGACAGGAACAAACGGATGGCATGATATGCCGGCCAGCTATTCGCGAGAACTCCTAAACGACAATGAGACAAACGATTTAGTTAAACGCCGCGAAGCCCTCTTTTTAAGATATGCCTCTGAAACAGGAATGCCTGTCGGAAACGACATCGAGCGAGCCCTGGTCGGCAAATCCCTGTTTTTTGAAAAAATTGTGACACAACCTGAATTCTCATCGTTGTTGCCAAAACTAGTCTTCAAAAAAATCTCAGATGAACTCGAAGATAGCGTTGCCGGTTGGGTTATTCGGACTTTTGCACTTATTGGTTTTTTCTTTTTATTGCTGCAACTACCAAGTTTTTCGCTCTTGTTGGTCACAATTCCAATTGGAACACTGATCGCAGTTGGACTTGTTCATGGTGATAAAGGACGAATGATTGCGGTTTCATTTCCGATCTTTCTCTTCTTCGCGGCCAATGGAGCTTCGTGCGGTCTCCGAAAGATTTCTCAAAGACTCTCGCCACAAACGCCTCGACCTGGATTAGACTCAAAAATAAAGTAGGCCTTGATCTGTTTTATCAAAAACACCCGATTGTCCACTATATGCTTTACCTCGAACGTCCTGTTAAATACTCTTTCGAGATGCCGATCCTTTTATCTCTTTTTTTCTTTGCTCTTTTTGCGTTCCAAACAACAGAAGACGTGGGTCAGGGGCCGAGCTCGGTTATCAGTACGCTTTTGTCCTCGGGAGGAATCCCAACTCCTCCGGGTTACCCTCTCTACACCTTACTAGCCGACCTCTCTTTACTCATTCCCTTCGGAACACCTCTATGGCGAATGAATTTCCTTCAGGCAATTTTGGGAGCCCTCGTGTGTTGGGCGCTCTACGATCTTTTCATTGTTGTCTGCAAAGGACTTAGACTCGACAAGATATATTCTAAAGCCATCGGCCTGACCTTAATTGTCGCCTTTGCAGGCGTTGAATCCTTTCAGCGCAACATCTACTGGACAGATCGTTACATCGCGGCGCTTTTGTTCTACATCTTGTTTTTAAATTATACGATTCGCATCTTACGAAACGAGGCAACGCCTCGAAAACTTTTTGCCTACGGCTTTTTTGCGGGTCTTTGTTTGTGTGCCCATCTAAGTCTGGCACTTTTAGTGGGCGTTTTAGGTCTCGCAGTTTTATGGAATCAGAAAAAGAAGGCGCCTGCCTTTGCGATTTTGAGTTTGAGCGGACTTATGGGATTAATGCCCTTTTTATATCTGCCAATTAAGTCGCGCTCGAATCCATTTTTTGATTGGGGAGATCCAGAAGCTTGGGTGGGATTTAAAAATATGATCACTCGATTTGAGGCGGGCCCGCTTCCCTGGGTTCACAACTTGAATGAATTGAGTCAAAGTTTAGAGCTTCACTTGCGTTTAAGTCTTGATCAAATCAACATTTTCTTTTTTTTCGGATTCGCCGCCCTTGCAGTTCTTTGGCGCAAAAATCGAAAACTCGGGGTGATCTTTCTAACCTGCCTGCTTTTAAGCGGATTTTATATCTCATTGGCGGTATTCTTTCCCCGAGCCCAAAAATCTGACCTCCACCTTGAATATTTAAATTGGCTGATGAAAAATTATTTTCTATTTTATTGGACTCTGCTATTTTTGCTGGCCGGAATTGGAATTGTGTCGGGTCTTGAGTTCTTGCAAAGCAAATGGAAACCTTTCGCAATTGCCTTGGCTTGTCTCTTTAGTATCGGTACGGGATATTCTTCCGTACGCTCATATCTTTCTCGCGCCTCTGCTCCAGCAGTATCCCGAGTTTTAATTTCAACTTACGAGAACAAATTTGATCCCGGCTCTTTAGTTTTGATTAACATCGACTCCATTTATTTTCCCTTTATGTACGCACAGCTCATCGAAGGCAAGTTCAAAGACGTTGTTTTTATTCACATGGATTCTCTCTTCAGACATTGGTACTGGAACTCGCTTCGAACTCACTACAAAAATTTCGCTCTATTTGAGTCTCCTCGAATCGCGGAGTTTCAGACAGTCATGAGAGCCTTTGAAGCCGCTCCCGAGAAGGCCGACCACCAAAGAACCTTACAAGCATATTTTAAAATTGTAGACTGGCTTGTGTCTGAACAAGACAGCACATTTAGACCTATTTACATAATTGACTTTCCCGAACTCGGCCTGGGAGAAGTTGGAGTTTTTGCCAACTATCACGTCATTCCCCAAGGCCTTTACAACCGCATTTCTAGAAATGCCCTCGAGCTCACTGCAACGCCTCTCGATTCATCTTTGATCCAAATGTGGAAGAACAAGGCGTCCTCTCCTTATTTTTGGGACAAGGCTTGGGTCTCTTATTTGAAAATGATGAGTCTGAAAACAGCAAACTACTTTCAAGCGATCGATCCCGCTATTGCCTCGCAATTCGAAGAAATGTCACAGCAACTAAGTTCTCGCTAAAAAGGAGCGCCACCCTTGAACAACGGAGAGGCAAGAAACGCGGCCGCTTCACTTGTGTTTATGGTAACAGAACAATATCCTGCGAGAACACTAGCTTCACAACAAGCAGCCCCCTTGTTGGAGGTCCCATCAGACACCCCCCCAATCCAAGAAGTTGTTCCATTGTTAAGAGTGATCTCACTCGCCCAATAATCGTCCATCGACGGCTTATCGGTTGAGGCAATCGCCGTATAGCTTCCACATCCGCTTTTAATTCCGGCTTCATATTTTAACCAATAGGCACCGCAAGCAGATGTAACAGAACTATTTGCCGTTGGTCGCGGATAGCAAAATTCTTGCCCTGTTCCACAGGCCGAGGCTGCATTGGCATAATTCACCGAACCAGAGCCGAAATTACCACCGCATAAATAATACTTCTTTCCGGTTGCGTCGTTATCAGAGTGGTCAGGTGTCGCACTCGCAGCGCACTTACCCGAGTCGATAGTCCCTGCCTGAATCGTAGTCGAAGCTTTGGAGGCAAGCGTTTGATTTGTTGAACTAGAGAGAGACGTCCCACTCATGTCAAAGCAACTCACGTCATAGTTCACTGAAATCGTTGAGGGGTTCACAAGCCGAACCGAGGAGCTCCCGACTGGCAAGATAAGTTTAACTGTGCGAGCGGCTTCACTCGTGATTGCGAACATAAAAATCAAAAGACAAAATAGATATTGAGTCATATAATAACCTTTCACATTCAATCTACAATTTTAATTGTAAGACAGGCCCCAGGTGAACTCAAGACCAAACCAGTCCTCCTTAAGGGCACAGGGGACACAAAAAGGTCTAGTTTGTGGCGCTGGCAAAGAATCCTTTGTAAAAGGCGATAATTCCGCCAAATAAGCCGCCACCATGTCTAACAGACTCATAACTGACGGCGACCGGCGCAATCAAAAGTGAGTCCATTACAGACAAAAGGCGGAGGGCCGGATTTTGAGTCATGGATTTTAAAAACAGTCGTCTCGACTTACCAAAAATAAAATGTTTAGTTGCCAAATTGCGATTTGAGTTTCGCGATTGAATATCGTGAACTCCGATTAATTCTGTGGCTATAAAATTTTTGTAGCCAGCATGGAGAACACGAACCGAATACTCGGCATCTTCATAGCCAAAAGGATTAAAAGCAGAATCAATGGGGCCCACTTTTCTATAAACTTCAGATCGAAAGGCCATGGCGCCACCCGGTACACAGTCGACCTCAAGCCGTCCTTGGGTATTCAAAATAGTTTTTCTCCAGTAGGCGGATCGAGCCAAATCCGTCACCATTTTTTTTTGAAAGAAATTGGCAAGGCCAGACATCCTTCCAAAAGAGATAACTTTCAGAAACACATTTAACAATTTGGGCCAGGAAAACAAATAATGCCACAGATAATGACGAATACCCGAGTGGTAAAAAGATTTCCGAAGAAGCGCATCACCCATATCACGAACCGCCACCCTCATCGCCGAGTGAGTTATGTTCGCTGTTCCTTTGTTAATAAGCTCTGCGAGAGAACTACTTTTGAAATCCTGGTCTTCAAGAAAATTAACTAAAATAGGAGCCACCAAACCAATTTGGTTCGCGTCCTTTGCCGTAAAAATGTTTTCTATTTGGTCAAGGTAGTCTCGAGGTACTAGAATATCGTTATCCAAAGACACGACGATTTTCGATTCAACTTTCAACGCCTCATGGATAAGTAAATTCCGCCCACCTGCCACTCCAAGATTAACTGGCGACTCGACAAAAACAACAGAGTCCAAACATTTAAATTTATTTCGAATCGTTCTTGGACAAGATCCGTTCGCCAAGACAATCAACTTACGAGATCCTTGTATCTGCGGCTCAAGAGCGCTCCAAAAACGTTCAAACGCTTCCTCTTCTCCGTCTCGAATAAGAGTAATGACTGCAAGGTCACAATATTTTTGAGTCATTTGTTTCTTCGCTCCCAAAGGTCTAAAGCAGCAGACCTTGCTTTCAGTATAGCTATCAGCTGCTTTTCAAGTCAAAAAAACGTTACTGAACTTGAAAATGCAAGTTCATATGATAAGGTCAGCCATAGGGTTGTGAATGAAAAAACTGTCTATTTTTATTGGTTTTATATTTAGTATTTCAATTGTTGTGTATTTTGCCATAACGATCGACCTTTCCAAGTCGTGGATTCATCTTAAGAACACTCACCTGACTCTCTTTTTGGCCGCGATCTTGTTGAATGGACTTTCTTACTACCTGAGATCTTGGCGATGGGGGCTCTTTTTTCCAAGGGAAAATCGCCCCTTCAAGATTTGGAATTTATTTGAGGCCTCCAATGTTGCCGCTCTCATCAACAACCTTATTCCGGCCCGGCTCGGAGAAATCGCTAAAATTGCCTATTTATCTTGGATCAAAAAAAACCAGCAAGGCGCAATCTTAGCTTCTATGATCTGGGATCGATTATTAGATGGCATCGCCTTAGCCGCCTTGGTCGTTTACGTCTTACTTTATAGTCCGTTTACAATGCCAGGTTGGATGAAGGGCGCTTCAGAAAAAATTGGAGTCGCAATAGTTGTTTTTATCATCACCGTTTTTCTAATGAGCACTCTCTCGGAGTTTTGTATTCGGATTGTTCATCGGCTCCCCTACTTATCTGAGAAGTGGAAGATCTTTTTAGCCGAAAATTTAAAACAACTTAATTTTGAATCAGGCATGACCGCAAAGCTGAAGGCGATAGTTGGAGCGGCTCTGCTTTCTGCGGTGATTTGGGCCTGTGAACTTCTCATTATCATCGCGATTGCACGCGCAATCTCGATTGATCTTAGCGTCGCAGAAGGCCTTGCACTTCTAGCCCTTCTCGTTTGCGCAACTCTGGCTCCTTCAGCACCCGGCTACATTGGCGCCATTCAGCTTGCCACTATTTTGGGGTTTAAAATAATAGGAAAGCCAGAACCTGAGGCTCTGGCTTTTTCAGTGCTGTATCAATTTTTGATCTACTTACCGGCAACTCCGCTGGCCCTCTATCATCTCGCTGCTCGCGGAACCCAATTGGGCCAACTCAAAAAGTCACTCTCAGAAATTAAATCGTAGGAGCTGTCACTCCGCGAGCGACATTCTTTTTCAATGAGATCTTAAGCTTAAACAAAATCCACAAGATTTTAAGTCCATCAATAAAAGCATTCACTTTTGATTCGCCCGCAATGCGAGGCCGTTCTCGAGATGGAATTTCAGCATACTTCATTTTCGCTCTGTGAACACGAATCGGGAATTCGATACACCATTCGAAATATTTGGATTCCATTTCGAATTGTCCGAAAACATCTCTCTTTGCCATCATGTAAAGAAACAACGAGTCAGTTAATCGTACGCCGAACAGCACTCTCATCATCAGTGTGAAGCCCCAATTTCCGAGGGAACGAATCCAAGTGTCATCATCGCTTCCCGACTCGGGCAAATAACGAGAACAGAACGCCACGTCGTTACCTTTATCTAAAAGCGCGCTCAAAATCGGAAGCGCAGCTGGGTCGTAAGATCCATCCGCATCCAAGAATGTAACGTAGTCACCAGACACATGTTTCAGTCCAGTTTCGACTGCCATTCCGTAACCCATGCCTACCTGAGGAACACATTTATAACCAAGTTTACGAACAACGTCGGCCGTTCCGTCGCTTGAGTGTCCATCAACGACAATAATTTCGTGAATGATGTCTTTGGGAAGCTCAGCCAAAACTGCCGGAAGGCATTCTGCTTCGTTCCGAGCCGGGATAATTACCGAGATTTTCTTCTGTACCATTGTTTACTCCGCTTTTGTCGCTTCGACATTTAAACTAATTAATAAACCCTTTTCTTTATCCATATGTGGGAAATAAGCCTGAGAAAAATCGTCAACTTTCGTATGCTCTGTCTCACGCCAATCCCAACGACGAACATCTCTAAAGCCCGCTGCCTCAAGAACTGAGCGCAAAGCCTTAAAGTCATAAGTGGTTTTATGATAAAAACAACTTGAACCTTGTGGAGTCTTAATTTCGATCCGGCCAAAAAGAGGACCCACAATTCGATCTAATTCTCCCGTTTGTTGATAAACTTTTCCGAGAGCCTCAAAGTCAGGAACAGCTAAACGAATAACTCCACCTGGCTTAAGAACTCTTTTCCATTCCTTTAGGACAGTCATCGCCTCAACACGGTCAAAGTATTCAAACGCGTGACACGAATACAAAAGCTCTGCTGTGCTATCTTTTAAAAAGGGAAAAGTTTTGATGTCGTGACGGTGGTCAATGTGAGGGAAATCATCTAAATCAATATGAGTAAAACCCGGAATAAATCTTTTTCCGCAACCTACATGCAGTTTCATAAATTAAACCTTCCTTCTATAAAATGAGGCTACTTGATCACAAATATAATGAACTTGGTCATCGGTTAGCTTTGTGGAAGATGGCAACCAGAGTCCACGAAGAGCATACCGATTTGTAACAGGAAAATCCTGAACAATATTGTAACACTTTTGAGTGTTAATCGGCGGATACATAACTCGAGAACCAACGTTTTTTTCTTTTAAGAAGTTCAGCAACTCAACCGGCTTTGATACAAAAATATCGGTAAACCAAGGCGCAGCGTCTTCGTAATTAGTTTCAAGCATTTCGACTTCAGGAATTTGGCTCATTCGTTGTTCAAAAATGCGGTGAATTTCTTTTTTCCTCTTCACACGCCAAGGAAGTTTCTTCATCTGCTCGAGACCGATCGCAGCCTGAACATCCGTGAATTTAAAGTTAAAACCGATTTCATCGTGAATATCGAGACCACCACCTGTGCGGCCAAAATCTTTAATCTTACGAAGCTTTGTCGCAAGTTTATCATCGTTTGTTACGAGAGCTCCACCTTGACCCGTGCTGATAATTTTTGGTGCACTAAAAGAATAACTTCCAATATCACCAATTGTTCCCAGATGAGTCTTTTTATAATAGCATCCCATCGCCTGCGCCGAGTCTTCGATCAACGCGACACCTCTGCTCTTACAAAGATCTCTCAATGCAAAGATGTCATTTGATTTTGCATTGTAGGAAACGTGCATAACAGCTTTAGTTTTTGGCGTAATCGCCTTTGCGACTTGATCGATATCGATACAAAGAGTTTTTGGCTCAACATCAACGAAGACCGGCTTTGCACCCAAAATTTTAGCAGAGTTTGGAGATGCAATCATGGTCAAGTTCGGAACGATAACTTCATCTCCAGGGCCCACATCATAAGCCAAAAGAGCCATAATTAACGTGATTGTCCCATTATTAGTTACGATACAATGTTTGGCCCCCACAAAATCACGAATCGAATTTTCAAATTCTTGAGTTTTTTTGAACTCAGTAATCCATCCGCCCGAACTCATGTAGGCATAAACGGCGTCCGCCTCTTCCTTATCAAACCAAGGCTCCATTTGAGGAATAAAATTAGAGGTCATTAATTAACTCCTTATCTTTCTCAACAGACACGAAGGGTCCATTCTTAACCTCAAGAACTTGAGTTCCGTCTTCAAGAATTTCGTAACCATGACCACCAGAAACCATAATTGCAAAGTCACCAGTTTTAAGTTCAAACTCTTTTACTTTTTTCTGCTGATCATCAAAAAGAATCACTTTCATACGTCCTTTTTTTACGTACGTCAGTTCTTGTGTGAGATTTGTCGTACGCTCATAAACCTTATGATAGTGAGAGCGAAGCTTTTTACCCTTTTCATATTGCCAACATCCCGCCTGTACAAAGTAGTCGTCTGGTGTTGGGAAGTTAAGCCCAGGAGCCCAGTTTTCATCGCGATAAACCAAAGCTAAAGTTTGATCTCCATGTTTAATTAGTTCCATTTTTTTCCTTTGGATAAACTCTTAGATTACGTTGAACGGGAGATAAGGACGATACCAGCGATACAATCGCACAAGCTCTTCGATTCCTTGCTCCAGGCTAACAGTCGGTTTAAAGCCCAGCTTTGTGATTTTATCAAAGCCGATAATAAAATCACGGCGATCTGGATCTGGAAGCGCACTCTTAACAAGTTCGAACTCAACAACCTTCGCCACCTTCTCAGCAATCTGGAATTTAGAGAAATTAAGCGAGTCCGCACCCACATTGTAGACTTCACCAATCATATTCGAATTCTCGAGCGCCATCATATAGGCATAGATCGCATCCTGAATGTGCAAGAACGTTCGAACGCTATGACCATCAAAAATTACAATCGCTCTTTCAACGAGGGCTTTGTACACGAAATCATTTAATAAAAGCTCTGGACGCATTTTGATTGAACTTCCAAAGATGGTTGCAAAGCGGAAGGAAATAGCCTTCGGATGCTTCATACAAATTTTTTCAGCTTCGTACTTTGTGATCCCATAAGAGCTAACAGGAACAACTTCACTTGTTTCATCGAGTTTTTTTCCAGACTGCCCATAAAGAGAAGTGGTAGAGGCATAAACAATGAGTTGGTCTTTATTTAAAAGCGAAACAAGCTTTGCTGTTGCATCGACATTGATCGTTTGAGCCGAGTGGGCATTCGCCTTACAAGCAGGAAACCCGCTGAGTCCCGCCAAGTGATAAACCACATCAAACTTTTCAACATCTTTCTTTTCAAGGTTTCGAACATCCTTATTGACGACGGAAAACTTCGGATTCATGGAAAATGGAAGAATGGGTTGAAATCCGTACATAAAATTGTCCATGCACGTAACTTCGTGGCCCTTCTCTAACAAAGCCTGTGTTAATAAAGTTCCCTTGTAACCAGCGCCGCCCGTAACCAAAACCTTTTTAGCCATACCGATTTGTCGCCCTTCTAAATGTCACTTTTTAGTGAGACACAGAATTGATATGTTGGCTTGCAAAAGACAACAGAAAAATAAGCTATTGCATCGCTCTGAGAGCCTTGGTAGTTTTCGCATTTTCGAACACATAAGAATGGGGTTAGCAGGATGAAAAAAGCATTTAATACTGGAA